>JABMOS010000039.1 GCA_013203185.1 Fidelibacterota bacterium
CGCAATTCGTTGCCCACATCAGCATCAAACCCGGCAAGACGCATGGCAACCCTGGTTACATCTTCCTGGTAAACCATTATCCCATAGGTCTCTTTCAGGGTTTCATCAAGTAAGGGGTGAAGCGGATCGTAATCACCACCATGGAGACGGCGGACAAATTCTCTGATCCATTTATTGGCTGCGGGCCGAATAATACTGGAGGCAATTACCAGGTTTTCATAGTCACCGGTTTGCATCTTGCTCAACAGCTGCCGAGTGGCTGGCGACTCCACATAGAAGCAGCCCATGGTTCGGGCCGTACGGATCAGTTCCTGGGTTCGCAGATCCTCCAGGGGGTTTAGTTTCCAATAGGGAATGTCCACACCATAGTGTTCATGGACATCCGCCAGAATATCCCGAATAACGGCCAGAGAGCGATTCCCCAGGAGGTCAATCTTGATCAACCCAAAGTCTTCTGCCTGATCTTTCTCCCACTGGATGATCTGAACGCCCTTGGGGGCACGCTGGATGGGTACATAGCTACGGATTTCCTGGGGTGTCAGGACAACTCCCCCGGGATGGACACTCAGGTGTCTGGGAAATCCAGCAAGGTAGAAGCCATTGCGGATTATCTCTGGCCAGGGATCCTTGAGGTCAAGATCGCTGAGCAAGGGATTATTGGCCAGCTCCTCAAAGGGGTCACTCACATACCAGAGATGGGACAAACGTTTGGTCACAATGCCAATCTCACTCTCAGTTAGGCCATACACCTTGGCAACTTCACGAATAGCCGCTCGCGCCTTGAAGGTCACATGGTTACAGATCATGGCTGAATGGGAATCACCATAGGTGTCAAAGGTATACTGCAGGATCTCATCACGCGTATCCCAGGGGAAGTCTACATCAATATCTGGAGGGTCCTTACGTCCGGGAGATAAGAAGCGTTCAAAGAAGAGATTATGGCGGATGGGATCAACATGGGTGATTTTCAATGTGTAGGCGACAATACTGGCAGCAGCACTCCCCCGCCCACATGTGATAGGTGATTGCTTGACGATATCCTGAACCGTGAGGAAATAACTGGAAAATCGTTTTTCTTTGACTGTCTTAAGCTCATGCTCAATGCGATCGCGAATACGATCAGTCATATTGCCATAGCGCTCCTGGGCACCGAGATAGACGCGATTTTTTAACTCCTGGTAATCCCTGTTATCATTGGAGTCAGGAAAGATGAAGTTGTCCAGTGGCGGTCTCCACTGACATTTCGCAGCAATTTCCAGGGTACGATCCAGAGCCTCCTCGGCAAAGGGCAGTACATCAAGGGTTTCCGCGCGACTATGGAGATAATTATCAATGGGAATGAGTTCTTCTTCAGGAAGACGTGACAGTTTGGTGTTCAGATTGATGGCGCGCATGATGCGATGGAGCTGATGTCCCCTTGGTGACCCCATATATGCCGGGATATTGGCCACAGACGGAAAGCATTTTTCACGAGCCCAGTGGTATAGACTGTAGCTACCTGACCCCAATGAGACATACACGTCATCGGACTGATAAGCCTCCAGTAAATCACGGTCCTGGGTCAGCATGACCAATCCTTCCAACCGTCCGGTGAGACTTTTGAGTAAATCGAAGTTTTCTTCAGCATGGCGCTGACTTATCAGGCGACAAAGGTTGGAATAGCCAGTAGTATCTTTGACCAGTAGAACGGCCTTGCGCTTATGGCCATCATCCAGGGTTGCCCCAACGATCATATCCAGACCGCGCTCCAGGGCTGTTTGATAGAGGAAGATCATGCCATAGAGATTATTGGTATCAGCAATGGCGAATTGGGTATAGCCTTTCTGGATCATGAAATCGCACAGGTGCTTTGGAGAAAGGGTTCCCCTGAGTAAGGAGTAATGGCTGTGGACTTCGAGAGGGATCATATCATTGGAGTCCGCTGTCAGGATGTGGCTGGATAGATCTTTGGTAGGCAATCAATTTGGGTCGTAAGGCATCATAGCCGCGCTCAAAGCGTTTTACCTCAGCCTCCTGCAAGTACTTGAGCTCCTTGGCAACCAGCAATTGGGCATAAATCTCATTCAAAGCCCCCAGGGCAACATCTACTGCGTGCTGGCGGTCCTTGGTTGTGCGTCTAGAGGTTCCCTCAGCCAGAATAGCCGGGATACTCACTGCAGCTCGTTGAAGTTGGGCAGTCATGCCCATGCGTTCTTTATCCGGGAATTGTGAGGTAATGGTATAGATGTATTTGGCCATCAGTATTGCACGCTGGAACACATCCAGCCCCTTGAAGGTTGCCATTGCTAATTGGGAATTTTGGATTTTAGGTGATTGTGGATGTATTGTTTGATCCTGTCATGGGAATCAGGGTTTCTAACGACATGGTCATAAAACCGTGATTGCCAGGCAAATTCAGGATCTATTTGATGGGCGCGTTTGGTGACGGCGGATTTGTATGAACGAATAATTGTCGATAATGAACCGGGTTTGGGTGAAATGGATGACATATATCTGTGCACGGCGATTTCTGATGGTTTGTTTATTGTAGGGTTGTTACATGCAACAACCCTACAATCATTACCATCACCGTTATTCATATTATCCATTTCACCCGTTTCATCTATGCCCCTGGGTTTATCAATGATTACAATCCCATGAATATGATCAGGCATAATCGCATATGCATCCAAACTGGTATGCTGAAAATGTTGTGGGATTTTCTGCCAAAAATCCTGCGCAATCACCCCAATTTCAGATAAATGCATGCTGCCATTTATGATTTGACCAAAAAAATGATTCCGGCCAGATGTGCAGATTGTCACAAAATATGCTGCGTTTCTGCCATAGTCCCATCCATTCAAACGGATTGTCTTTCTATTTGGTAATTGCCTCATCCCCCGGCTCCCAGCACAACGGGCTCTGTGAGTCCAAACCGTATGACAGGGTAACCATGCCGGGCTCGTAGCTTGTCCATGGCCCGATGTAAATCACCATGTTTGGCAGCGTCAGGGTCAATCACCTTGGAGAAAAGACTGATCTGTTGGGCAGACTGTATGAGATTTTCAAAACCGATAGATAGATAGCGAACCCGGGTACGTCGTTCAAAGAGTTGCTCAAAGATTTTCTGGGTATAATAGAACATGAGGTATTCTTTGTTGGTTGCTTCAGGCAGACGCACGGTGCGAGTAGCAATTTTACTGTCGGAGTAGCGGCAAAAGATACGAAAGCTGTTGACCTTCTTATTCTTCTGACGCAAACGGGTGCAACCACTCTCGATGAGAAAATAGACAACCCCCATAATCAATTGATCATCGTTGCTATCCTCACTGAAGGTATACTCCTCTTTTATCTCCAGACGCTGTTCTGGGGGCATTACAGGGCTCAGATCAATACCCAGAGCCTTCTGATGCAAGGTCAGAGCATTCTTGCCAATAACCAGAATCAACTTATTGATGGGAACTGCTGCCAGCATACCGATGCTGGTCAGGTTCAACTCTTCCAGAAGTATCCGATCGGTGCTGTGACCAATACCAGGCAACATCTTGAGGTCCAGGGGATCCAGAAAGGTGCGTTCGTTGCCAGGTAACACATCAAAGAGCTCAGCATATTGGCGGATGTAGCGTGCTGCCACAGACGAAACCAGCTTATTCACAGAAATACCAATACTTGAAGTCAGCCGAAATGAATCACGGATATCCTTATGAATGCGATAGGCACTGTCCTTGATGCGTCCCAGCAAACGCGTGGTGCCCGTCATATCAATGGCAACCTGTCCATAGCGGATGGGTTCAACATAGGGTGAATAGTGAGAAACCTGCCCCGTAATGGCATTCATTGCGCGCTGATATAGTTCAGGATTGGAATCCACGACAATAAGTCGATGCTCCAACTTGAGTGCCTGTCCAAGAAGCATGCCTCTATGGATGCCTTCCTGACGAGCTTCTTTGGAGGATGATAGCACAATGGCTCGTCCTCCAGATCCAGATGCCACCACCACAGGTCGATCACGATAACTACTGTGAACAGCCTGCTCCACCGTGGCGGGGAATGATGGAACTTCTATGTGTAGAACATCTTTCATTTTTGGTCGAAGGTCTAAAGGTCACAGATCTGAAGTCAGGAGTCAGAATTTCTGGGGAAAATCCTGCTCCCAAACTCGAATATATCTAACTGGCCATGCGGCTGTTAGCGGGAATTTCGTACTGAATCACAGGAGCTGCTGGACGAACAGGCCTGGTTTTTTTCTTCGGTGCAGGGACAGTGGCCAAAAGTCCAGCTACTCCATGGGATACTGAAGACAATACCGCTCTGGTTCTTCCCCGGGGACCACGAAAGAGGCTGGAG
>JABMOS010000002.1 GCA_013203185.1 Fidelibacterota bacterium
CAAATGACTCAACTTCAACCTGATCCTGTACGGTTTGTACAGCTGCCTGGGTATCCAAATTAACTATGGTAGCTAAATTGAGTACTCCCAGCCCAGTTGCGCTGAAGATGACTGCAGTAATCATGATGGCGACTATATACATTAGATCCCTTTCAAAGGATTAGTGGGGTATGTGATAATTGGTTGTTGCATACTGCCTTATAGTTCAATAATTGTGCCAATTATTATCATGTTTAATAACCTCTTGGCTCTCAGGCAGTTACACCTCTTTAGATGAACATATTACATTCAGTATGGTAGATAATATCACTTGAAATGTGACACTTTTTAATAGAAAAGTGTCACATTTCAATTCTTTTGAATATTTTGAACTTTGATAGATTCAGAAATTTTGACGAAATGTGCGATTTATTTGTATAACAAGGAATGATAAACATCATATTTACAGATATTTATATACAATATGTGCAATAGCTTACTTGTGGCTTCATCGCTTTTTGACTGGGTTGCAAAAACCACCGAAAATCAGGATAAGTATTATAAATATTACACTTTTTAGCATTGAGAAATATTAATAGTTTATTCTATATATAATTTTATAGACTAATTTTAAGATTATAGTATTGAATATATCCATAAATATTATCATAAATATATTTCTTCATGCCAATGGGATAAATAAATTCTTGTAAAAATGATCTCTATGAGATTGGTGTGGCGGTGACTGATCAAAACGGGTGATTGACCGTATTCATGCGGAAATGATAAAACGTTCTAAAACTGTGGGACTAATTCCGGATAGCGACTATCCATTCAAGCTCTATACCATCTCCCGCCTCTTCCATCACCATTTTGACGGTCAACATCTTCTTGCTGTAGCCGGTTCTTTCTGTGAAGAGGAGTTCTGAAATATCTGAGTCTATAGGATTGTGTATTAAAGTGTCAATTTTCCATTCCAAAATCAAACCATTGGCAGAAAGATGGTCTACAGTCCCATCCATTCTGACCGAATGCATGATCACACCTGAGCTTGAAGTGATATCAGAGTCCTCATCACTTGCACTGGCAAAAATCTTTAGTGAGTCTGTCTGCTGACTAGTGAGCTTTGTTCGTACATACTGGTCCACCACATAGGCATCCTGGCTCAACTGAGATCGTACCATGGTATCATTATACATATTGCGGGTAAACATGAGAACCGAGGAAAAGCCAATGGCCACAATACTTGAGATCACGGTAGCTATCATGAGCTCAACCAGGGTGGTCCCTCTGGAGTTAGGAGGATACATCAATAATCCCAGGCCATTTCTGCAGAGATGTACGCAGTGAGACTATCACTTACATTTCCAACGGTGAACCAGGATATCTTAATCGAAATCATATAATAGTCGGGTACATCCGTATCTGTTGGTGCTAAACCATCGGTGGTATCGTCAATCCCAAATACTTCCGTGGTTCGATAAGCGGTAAGATTATTGGCCGAAATTAACTGATTGGTTTCAGGCAAACTGTCCGACAATGCATCAAAGCCCCAATCAACGGCCTGCTCCATCCGTGAGGCCATATTGATCCAGGCCAGCTGTCTACGAATGCCCCGATCTATGTCCCAGCGTGAATAAACCATATACTGGGCAGTACCCATTGCCACGATGGATAAGAGAGTCACCGAAAAAATAATTTCGATGAGTGTGAAACCTCTACCTGGAAGGCGGGCTCTACATTTTCTAATTATTGTATTTAATTGGAATTTCTTCAACTCTCACCCGTGGTTGAGATCCTTTATAAAGGTAATAATTACTGGCTTTTAAATTAGGAGTCCCAGGTACTCAGGGATAGTAAAATATGAATCATTTACCCCACATCAGGGCTTTTGGCAAATATTGAAACCCAGTCCAGTGAGAATGTTCAGGTTTTCGGGTCGCATCGTCCCACTGAGACTTCTGGCAATCACGCCAGACCAGGCGGCAGAATGCAAATTTTTACCCAGTGCCAGATAATGCTGGGCCAATTCATCATCGTGGGATTTTATTTTATCAGTTGGATCAGTTTGATTGTACTGCTCATTATGGATAACAATATCTTTGGGGAGCCGTGGCTTCTGGGGTGGTATATTTTGCTTCACAGGCCAGCCTAGACACATACCATAGGTGACATACACATGTGGAGGTAGCCCAAGTAGCCTGGCAACATCACCAGGATGATTACGCATGGCCCCAATCATCACAGCCCCTAACCCCATTGACTCAGCACCAGTCTGTACCGACATGCCTACCAGCGAAGCATCAATGGTAGAGACTAAAAAGGTTTCCAGGTTATTGGTCATTTCAACATCATGTAACTCACAGACCTTATTCAGGCGATGTAGATCTGCACAAAAAGCCAGGAAGACGGGACAGGTTTCAATCTGCTTCTGATTGCCAGCCAATACAGCCAATTCCTTTTTTACGGCAGGGTCCTTGACAACAATAACGCTATATGCCTGCATATTGCTGCTGGTAGGAGCTCTTCGACCGGCTTCAAGGATATTGGAGAGTACTTTCTCTGGAATATCCTCGTTGGTGAAGGAACGAATGGTTACATGCTGGCTTTGTACATTCAGGGTTGAACTTGTTTCCATGGGGTGACCTTTATCAAAATGACGTTGAAGAAATTTTATAGTAGCTAATATACACCACAACCGCTTAAAATCTTACGCGGGATATTTGATTCTGAGCGATGATGGGCGGTCCTTTTAAAAAAGTGAAGCCCCCAGTGTGACTGAGGGCTTCTGTATGGCATTGGCTTCAGGAGGAAGTTATTACTAGCCAATTATCCTATTTGAGGAACAACATTTTAATGACATCTACATTCCGATCTGCCTCAAGCCGGGCGAAATAGACACCTGTACTCACCTGTTCCCCATTTTTATTGATTCCATACCAGGTGGTCTCATAATTCCCAACATTGCGGAAGTCATTCACCAGCTCTATCACCTCCCTACCCAGGAGGTCATAAATGACCAGACGGATATCACCATTCTCAGGTAATGAATACCTGATGTGGGTCATGGGATTGAAGGGATTGGGATAGTTCTGGCTCAACATAAAAGTTTGAGGTGCCTCTACATATCCTGTTTCCACAGCAGTAGGCACCATTGAAGCATAACCTATAGTCCATCCACTTAATATTGTGGCAACACCATTGTACCAAATCTCATACTCACCTTGATTTAGAACCACTGCTGGATAAAAAGAAGCCGCTGCATTCCATGAGCCTGGCTCACCATATCCAATTTCTGGCTCATTAGCAGTTGTCCGTATCCAATTAATACCATCGAAGGAAGTTGCTCGACCTATCCTATTAGGCTCATTATTTTCCTTCGCGCAATACCACAGATAGAAATATTCACCATTATACACTACTGAAGAGGCATAAAACATCCCACTATCCCAGCCACTGTCACTGGGACCAAATACAGGATTAATTTCCACATCCTTCACCCATTCTATACCATCGGTTGAAGTTGCGTGCCCAATACCCCATATGCCATTGTGATTACCTGAGTACCAGGCATGGAATAGCGTGTCCAGGTAAATGACGTCTGAGATAAATACTTGATCACCATCCCATTCCCCCAGATCCCCCTCTAAAACTGGGCCAGATGTGAAGGTCCATTCTATACCATCAGTTGAAGTTGCGTGGCCTGCTCTGTTGTTACTATGGAACCACATATGGAAGACGTCTTCAATGATCACCACACGCGGTACATTAAGATCACTATCATGCCAGCTATCCGGGTCACTGGTAAGGATTGGATTAGCTGGATCTCGTAACCACTCAACACCATCAATCGAAGTGGCATGCCCTATTGTGAACCTGAGTCCATCATCTGCAACATACCACATGTGATATTCTCCCTCGAAAAACAAAACATCTGGAGCAAACACCTTTTCATCATCATAGGTGCCAGCTTCCCCAGGGCTGAATACAGGGTTGGCCGACCATTCGTACCAATGCCAGTAGGAGGTAATTCTATGAACTGATAAATGAGACTCAAAGGCACCCATATCTGGGGATGAACCGGCAGGATCAGGACAACTATGACCGTTCATGTCCGGGGAGAGCGCCTGATAGGTGACATCATCAATGACACAACTCGCTGTGCCAGAACCAATACAAGGTGATCTTGAGCTGCTTAGTGTATAGTTGTAATTTAGGTGTGGATCGAAGGGTAGACTTTCGACAAAATTGACAGTGCCAGGGGTACCTGTATTCCCGACCCCCCACATGATTAGATCAGGGCCACCTTCCAGACATGAGTTCTGCAAATCTAGGGTGCGATCAGCCATGGTATTGCCCCATGTTGCCATATCATGTCCCCAGGCTTCCGACTCAGTTGAATTTATTCTGATATTATCGGCAATAATGGTATTGATGAAGGTGCCATATCCAGCATTGAAATAGACGCCACCACCACCCCATCCGGCCTGGTTATCAGCAATGGTATTATTAATCAAGGTAGGCTTGGCATCCCATCCTATGGATACACCTCCACCAAATCCAAACACAGCATTGTTACTCAAAGCGATGTTTTCTACCAGTAAATTTCCTACGACCAGGGGATAGCTATCTTCCCATATAGCGAGGCCTCCACCAGTGTCAGTGGCAAGATTATTACGAATAATATTGTTTTTTATCAGGGGGTGAGAATCATCATAGATGCCGATACCACCACCTTCTCCACTGCTATTGGCCAGCAGACCCTTGCCTAGATTATGACTTATGGTATTCCCAATAAACTCAGGACTGGATCCTGAGTAGATCAATACACCACCGCCCATAGCAACACCATCTGCAATATTGCTGATCACTCGGTTATGGTGGATAAAACTATTTTCCACTCTCAGCTTACTGAAATTCCTTATTGTCAATCCACCTCCACCATAATTGAAAGTATTTGAGAACGTCTTCGCATAGGCTATTTCACAGTGTTTCAATCTTGATGAGTCATTGCTAGCAGCAGGTCCATCAAAATAGATTCCATCCCAAACCCCATCGCTGGAATTGAGAGTCCCAAATCCCAGGGTATCATCTGTCATGAATTTAATAGGGTCATCCTGCGACCCTTCAGCCACAAGCTGTCCATGGACAATTAGTTGGTCCCGTTCCAGAAACTGGATGATGGTACCAGGCTCAATGCTGAGACTTTCTCGGTCTGGGATAGTGATATCACCCAGTACACGATAAGGCGATCCTGTTTTAGTCCAGGCACCTGAAACATCGCCTGCAGGAATTATGGTGGGGTTATATTTCGCCAATCCCACATGAGTCTCCAAATTTGCACCCCAGCCGCCATAAAGTGCACTATAGCCCTCATCTGTAGCTATGACATCATATATGCCGACTCCAGTATCCCCGAAACCACCTGTACCATGGCGTCGCAGGACAGGATTGTAGAGCTCATCACGCCTCCAATGAATCCCGTCTGATGATTTGGCCATAATGGTTTCCGTTCCATAACCAGCACCATATCCGCCTTCCGCGAGCCACATCACATATTGGCCATCAATTTTTTGAACAGATGGAATATCTAGCCAACGATTTGCTTTAGGTGCTAGGACTGGTTCGTCGCTGGGGAACACCCAATTAATCCCATCCAGGGAATAGCCATAATGAATGGATTCATAGGTGGGATCTACCTTGGAAACACCCATCCACATTTTGAAGGTGTCGGCTTCATGGATTACAAAGGGGTTTCGTATCCAAACATACTCGGTGACACCTACGAACGGACCCGGATCGATGACCGGACTTGGATGCTTATCCCAGTTTACCCCATCCGTGCTAGTTGCATATCCAATGGTTTTATTGCGACCATGGGTCGGCAGGTGTGCAGCTCCTGTGTACCACATTTTGTAGGTGTCACCGTCCTTGATGACCATGGGGCCACCTACGTGACAGGAGTCCCAGCCCGTCGCTGAGCGCTGGAGAACCGGGTTCCCAATATATTCTGTCCACCCGGATTCTAGATCCATAGTGTGCCACATCCCTATGCTAAAATTGGTCCCATCTGAACCACCTATATACAATTTGAAGGTATCAGCATCCTGAAGGACATGGCCCCAATTCCAATCCCACATATCTCCACTACCATTCCAGGCCCCTGAATCACCAATGGTATAAATGAGGGGCTCTTCACTTTGATTCTGCCAAACCTGGCCAAGATCGAGAGCTGTTTGACTCCAGGTAATACTGAATAGCAGCATGAGAAAAAACAAACTTACACTTAATCGTCGCATACTTGTCCCCTTTTCTGAAAAATTTGATACAAGTATACATTTCTCAGGCAATTGGGACTGTCACAGATGGAACCGATCCTATCCCGTATGGAACATTTTGATTATTTCACGAAGTTTTACGGTAAAACGGTTACAAACGAGAATGCCCTGTGGAATTTATTTTGAGCTACTCTATTTTTGGTCAGATAAAAATGCGGATGGCGACTTGCCAAACTCCTCATGGAAGGACCGGGAGAAATGTGAGGGATTTGAGAACCCCACTTGATAGGCTATTTCAGTGATAGTGGCGTGATTATTTTTCAATAGGATTGCAGCTCGTTTCAAGCGAGTCAATCTTATGAATTCTACAGCAGTTCTCCCTGTGAGCCCCTTTATTTTTCGATTTAGCTGCTGACGACTCATAAATATTTTTTGAGCAAATGTATCGACCTTGAAATTTGGATCACTCAAAAACTCACTAATAATTTGCACAGCTCGTTCCAAAAACTTTTGGTCCATGGATGAAACATCCATGTCAGAGGGGATAAGACTGAATTCCCTCTGAAAGCGTTCTCTTAGGGCCTGCCTCTGATCAATCAAATTTTTAATGCGGATCTTTAGTTCCAAGGCTTCAAAAGGTTTTACCAGGTAAGCATCAGCGCCTGTTTCCAGACCTTTCATCTTACTCTCCATATCTACTTTGGCAGTGAGCATGAGGACAGGAATATGACTGGTCCGCTCATCAGTCTTCATACGATGGCAAAACTCTAAGCCATTCATATTGGGCATCATCACATCACTAATCACCAGATCTGGAATGATGTCTATAACCTGTTTGAGTCCGTCCTGACCATCAACGGCTTCATAGCATTGATAGTGTTTGTCCAGGTATCCTCTGATGTAATTGCGAACATCATGATTGTCTTCGACAATGAGGATGATGGGCTGGGCCTCGCCCCCATTTTCCTCCATATAAATGCTAGGGGCATCTTGCTCCGAGGCATTCCCTATCACAGCATCTGAATGCTCTCCTGGCGCGTAGGCAGCATGGACGATTTCATGGTCTTTGAGATGCTGCTTACCTTTTGGTAAACAAATTGTAAATACCGTACCCACATCTGAGTTGCTATCCACTGAGATAGTTCCGTGATGCAATTCTACCAACTCTTTGGATAGTGAAAGCCCGATTCCCGTGCCTCCCCATTGTCTGGTTTCCGTATTATCCACCTGATGGAAACGATCAAATATTTTGCTCAAATGATTCTCAGGTATTCCTATTCCTGTATCTGAAACTCGTATAATGACCTCGCCCTCATTGCTCAAGGAGGAATCAGAATTCTGGTTTACACTCACGTGAATAGCATTACTAGCGTCTGTGAATTTGAAGGCATTTGAGAGCAAATTATTAAGGATCTTAACCATGGCATCCTTCTCAATGTAGAGCTGGATATTCTCTTCTGTCGCTTCAAACTTGAGATCTATTGTGTTGCGCTCTGCCAGAGACCCAAAGGAGTCAACCAAACCCCTTACGAGGGGTACAAGGTTCTGTTGGGAGGCCTGGAGGATCATTTGATTATCCTCCAGCTTTGAAATATCAAGGAGCTGAACCACCAATTCCAGGAGTCGCTTCGCCTGTCTTTGTATGAGGTGAAGATCTGCCTGCATGTCATGGTCTTTGATCTGACTCAACAAATTGCCTACAGGTCCTAAAATCAAAGTGAGGGGTGTTCGAAACTCATGGGAGATATTTGCCATAAATCGGGATTTATGCTCATCCAATTCATGGTAATGCTCTGCAGCGAGATGCTCCAACTCGACTTGATGGGTGAGTTCAATTTTACTGACTTGAAAACGCCAATATGTCACAATAAGGCCACCCAGGATCAATAAATAACCGAGATAAGCCAATTGAGTCTCCCACCAGGGAGGTGAGATGGTAATTTTCAGCGATACCCCCTCCTCGCTCCACACACCGTCATTGTTGGATCCTTTGACTCTAAATGTATATATCCCTTGATCAAGATTGGTATAAGTAGCTTCCCTATTTGATGCATCTGTGTAATTCCAGCTATCTTCAAAGCCTTCCATGAAATAGGCATAACTATTTTTTAAAGGGCTCCTGAAATCCAGGGCAGCAAATGTAAATGAAATTGTTTGCTCACGGTGGCTGAGATGCAATTCATCAAGGTTTGATATGGCCTTGGGCAGATAGAATTCATCCTGGTTTGCACGCAATGAAGCCGACTCAACGGAGACAGATTTATGGGCGATTTTGAAATCTGTTAACACGATGGTTGGTGGAATTGGGTTGCTCACCATACTGTCAGGGTAGAATGAAACCAAGCCACTGCTTCCACCTATGAATATCTCACCCTCCTCATTGCAGTAACCAGAATCAAACTCATACCCATTGCCTGGGAGACCATCTTCCTTCCAGTAATTTTTGAACGTTCCAGCCACTGGATCAAAATGGGAAAGCCCCACCTTCGTCGTAATCCACAACCTGCCATTTTCATCTTTAACAATGCTGTTGATATGATTGTGAGGCAGACCATCAGCCATGGTATAATGGACAAACCTGTTGGAATGATAATCGTATCTATCCAATCCGTTCATAGTTCCAACCCAGAGGACATTAGCCCCATTGAGAGTTCCTGGCAGCAGTGCATCAATGAGATTATTTGCGATGGATCCAGCATCATGGTTGTCATGCGTGTACCAGACCTCCTCCCCACTCTTCAGGTCAATCCTCAGCAACCCTTTTCTGAAGCTTCCAGCCCATAAATAGTTTGCAGTATCCAGTTGAACTTCATGGAGTGAATAAGACCGTAATCCCTTAAGTCGTCTGAATTGCTCTGACTCGTTATCAAACTCAACCAGATTATTTGCGGTCCCGATCCAAACCCGCCCTGAGGGACCGTGTGCCATGGAATACATCATGTCATCATATGCAGCTCCAGATTGGTTGGGTTGAAAATGATAGGTTGAAAATCTATTGGTTTTCAGTTCGAGTTTTGAAAGTCCCTGCATGGTTCCAACAAGTAAGGTCTCTGGATCCAGGAGGATGATATTGAATATTGTATTGTGGGCAATGCTGCCAGGATCATTGGGATCATGGCGAAACCAGGTTGTTTTACCAGTATTCCTTTCCAGACGGCACAGCCCCTTGCCCACCGTCCCAATCCAGATGACTTCCCCATGGCCGGAGGAGCTCGTTTTAATGTTGGTAATCCACTTGTTGCCTAGCTCACCCAGCCCTGGGACCGATTTATCGTATCTTGTGAACGCTGCCTTGTGAGCATCCCATTTACTTATACCATTGACATGTCCAAACCACAGTACACCTGAGTTGTCCTCACATGCTGAGAATATGATATTAGCGCCAATGCTATGAGGATTATCAGCATCCTCTATATATCTGGTGAATTCACCTGTTTCTCGATTGAGCAGGTCTAGACCACCTCCATAGGTGGTCACCCAGAAATTGCCAAGTCGATCTTCATAAAGATATTCAACTGCATTCCCACTGATTGACCCCGGATTGAGGGGATCATGAACATAGTGAGAAAAAGTTGGTTCAGTGCCCATTTCACGTCCAGAGTCAAGCCGATCAAGACCGCCACCAAAAGTCCCGACCCAAAGCGATCCGTAATGGTCTTCAAGAATCTCGTCAACATTGTTCCAACTTAAACTTGCTGAATTTCCTGGATCATTGACATATGAAGTGAAGGTATCCGTATCGGGGTTATACCTGCAAAGACCATGACTAGCTGTCCCTGCCCAGAGTACACCCTGCCCATCTTGATAGAGAGCAGTTATCGTACTACCTAATTGATAATGTTGGAACTCACCTGTCTCATAATTCAGTCTGTCCAGGCCACCAACAACGCCCACCCATAACTCAGGTGTGCCATTGAAGACAGCCTCTTCTACAATCCAGACACTATTATTACTAATACTTGTGGAATCTTTCGGATCATGTCGGTAATTGATAAAAGTTTCAGTTGTGAGATCTAGACAACTCAGGCCTCCTCCCACAGTACAAACCCATAATTTGTGACCTCCCTGTGCGTGGGATGTTAGAGCCTGCCGGAGTACGTTACCACCCAAGCTAAGTGGGTTGTCAGGATCATGGCGAAAAGTCTTGAACCCATACCCATCATATTTATTGAGTCCATCCTCTGTGGCCACCCAAAGGAAGCCTTGACAGTCAGTGAGGACCTCTAACACGAAACGTTGAGAGAGGCCTTCTTCAATTGAAATATTTTCGAAACGTGGAGCAAGGGGTTGTGCATATAAATGGATCAGTTGACCCAGCAAAAGAATAGTAATCCTTAGAGCAGTGTGACGCCAAAGATTCAGATTCACCCCCCTTACCTGGTTTAACTGGTAGTGCCTGCAAAATAGTTATAAAATATTGTTAATGTAAAGAGTTAATGATAACATCAATTCAGAGGGCCGTATATACATAGAAAAAGGCTCCCATTTGGAAGCCTTCTCATCAATCATCTATTTTTCTATACCTGTGAAGTCAGATTACTTTCCAGCAATTTGATCAATATACTGTCCATAGCCCTCTATCTCCATTTTAGCGAGTGGGATGAATTTCAATGAGGCTGAGTTAATGCAATATCTCATTCCCTCTGGACCGGGACCATCATCAAACAGATGCCCAAGATGTGAGTCAGCGCTCTTGCTCTTCACTTCAGTTCTCACCATGGAAAAACTCTTATCAGCAACTTCAACTATATTCTTATCTTCAATGGGTCGCGTAAAACTTGGCCAACCCGTGCCAGAATTAAATTTGTCTTTTGAGCTGAATAATGGCTCCCCACTCACTATATCCACATAAATACCGGCTTCTTTATTATTCCAGTAAGCATTGGAAAAGGCAGGCTCAGTGCCACAATCTTGGGTAACTTTATATTCCATCCTACTCAGGGATGTTTTGAGCTCAGATTGTGTGGGCTTACTAAAATGCCCAGTATCTTTAAACGTTTCCCTATCATTCTTCCAGGTCTTCTTGATATATCCATCTCTGCCAGAACCCACCTTATACTTATTATAGTATTTGGTGTTCTTGCGATAATAATCCTGGTGGTAATCTTCCGCTGGCCAGAATTGTTGGAATCTGATTATATCTGTAGCTACCCGGTCTTTAAATTTGCCTGAGGCATCCAGTTTGGATTTTGAAGCTCTGGCTAATTTCTCTTGCTTATCATCATGGAAAAATATGGCGGTCATGTATTGTGAGCCGCGATCTGCGAATTGTCCGCCGCCATCAGTTGGATCAATATTTTGCCAGAATACCTTTAATAGGGTCTCGTACTTAACTTTCTGTGGGTCATAGCTCACCTGGACCACTTCAAGATGGCCTGTCAATCCACTGGTCACCTGTTTGTAAGTAGGGTTGCTTACACTACCTCCCGAATAGCCTGAAATCACTTCAACTACGCCATCCAACGATTCAAAAGGAGCTTCCATACACCAGAAACACCCTCCAGCAAAGGTTGCTGTTTTGTAATAGGTCGAAGCCAGCGGTGAATCTCTTGACACAATCTGACCCATAATCGATCCCCAGAGGATCATGCTTAAAATTAGGGACAGGGTTATTTTATATTTGGTTTGCATATGAATTTCCTTTCCAGTCTCCAGAGGTAAAGGCAGAGAGTACCTCCCTCTGCCCTATCAAACTTAAACCCCTGAAATCTATATCTGTGTAATAGTTACTCTGATGATTTCGCTCAGCGTGGGATAGTCATACATATCATCAACCATCCTAACGAGTCCCATTTCATCCATGCCTGCACCAGCACCTGCTTGTCGTGGCGCCTGATTCAGTCCAATGCCTGGTGTTTCATTCACCTCAGTACCTGCATCCCATATGCTGAGATAACTGGTGACATCACCTGTCATGGCTGCACCATCAGTGAAAAGTGCAATGCCCATCCCTGACGGTGCGACAAATAAATCATTCGATTGGACCAACATAGTGGCCAATGAAAGATAGTCTCCCTCCATGGCAGAGATGACGAACTCATAACTAGCACCTGGAGCCAATGCACCAGGACCTGTAGCACCAACAGGTGTATTAAAGGCACCTGATGTTGAATACATGGCTGATGAACTCAGAGCGGCCGCCAAGCTGCTTGGGTCTCCATCTTCAGCCAGATCTTCAAGACCTTCTCCACGATCTACCACATCTGCAGTAAAGAGAGGATTTGCTGATTCATGTACCACGTACACACCTGGAGCATAAAGCTGGGTTATACCCGTATCCATTGCAATCATTGCAGACAGGTCAGTTGGATCGCCATCTTCAGCAATTGCAGCCAGTCCGTATCCATAGTCAGCCTGCCCAGCAGCAAAGAGGACATCTGAGCCGGAATGAACAACATAGACACCAGGAGCCAGGGGAACTGCAGTGCTACCGCCATCAGAGGTCATGAGGGTGCTGGAGCTAGAGACGTTTACTATGCGCAGGGTAAACGCAGTCGCTCCATTTGAACTCAAGCTCACTTGAACCACATCTGCAACAGCAGGTAAGTTTGAAAAATCATCTGATGCCAGACGAACGGTGTTGTCAGTATCCACTGCACCCGTATTGGCACCTGCCTGACGAGGTGCTTGATCTGCACCCAGACCTGGCTCCTGATTCAACTCGCTACCGGCATCCCAGAGCATAATCTGGCTGGTGACATCACCTACTACCTGTTCACCCATGCTATCATACAAATCGATTCCATCACCATCTGGTGCATAGAATAAATCATTGGACTGGACGAACATAGTTGCAAAAGACAATTTGCTACCAGGTGCTGCGCTAAAACTTACTTCGTATGCTTCTCCAGGGAAAATGGGTGCTGGATCGGTTGCACCTACTGGTGTGTTAAAAGCACCACTTGAAGAATAGCTTTTTGCTTCAGCAATATTCTCGACAGTTATTTTGAAGTCCCCTTCAATTTGCGGGTCATTCGTGTCCGTATCGCAAGCAACAATCAGCAGTAGTGTCATTCCTATCAGGGTCATTTTTTGAATCATGGTATCCTCCTTGTTTAGTTACCGTTAGTTTTCTTGACCTGGGCCAAGATACCAAGTGGGTATCACGGAAGTATCACGCCGGTATCAAATGAGTGTAAAGTCTGCAGATAAATGAGGCGTTAATCTGTGGGTAAGGAGGGGCGGAGCATGCTCCGCCGGTACCCCCTTAGAGGAAATGAATGATCTTAAACTTTGCTAAGCAATGGGTAGACTGAAATAAAAGCGGGTGCCTCGGCCTAATTCGCTTTCCACGTCAAGTATTTGTCCATGGGCTTCAATCATTTTAGAAGCAATGGTTAACCCCAGACCCGTACTGGTGGATCCCTTGATGGTTTTCTTGCCACCTGTGTAGAAGCGATCAAAAATATGAGGCAAGTCATCAGGGCTGATACCTTGACCTGTGTCTTCAACACTGATTAAAACAAATTGGTCCTGTTGCTGTATGTCCAGATTGATACGCCCCCCTGATTCTGTAAATTCAGAAGCGTTGCGAATCAAATTTGAGATGACCCGTTCAACCATAGCAATATCCCCAATTACTGATGGTAGGCTATGGGGGATATTATCCACTAGCTCCAAGCCATGCTTTTCCATCTGTGTTTTGAATTTCAGGCATACATCCTGTGCCAGTTCGTTGATTGAAAACGGTTCTTGCTCGGGGAGAATCTGCTTGGCTTCAAGCTTGGACAATTCAAATAATTCATTGACCTGATTGCTGAGACTTTGAGTATTCTTAAGAATAACACCTAAATACTTCAATTTTTTATCATCGTCCATATCAGATTTCATGAGAATAGTTTCAACATATCCCTGAATAGAGGCCAGGGGGGTTCGCAGATCATGCGACACATTGGCAATCAGCTCCCGGCGAAGCGTATCATTGATTCTAAGTTTCTCAATGGTAGCCTCAATGGTATCTGCCATGCTGTTAAAAGAATGACCGAGCTGTCCGAATTCATCTTTGGTTGAAACATCAATACGATGCTCCAGATTCCCCTGCTCAAATTCTGACACAATCTCTGAGATGACTCGCAATCGTTTGGTCAGGATGGCGAAGAGTATCAAACCAATGATGCCTGCAAATACCACAGTAATGAGCAAGCCGTTGATCATGGTGCGGACGATATAACTCTGTTGAAAAAAGGAAAATGTTGAATCGTATTGCTGCCCGCCAATAATGATATATAGGAATCCTTTGGAGCCATCCCCCATCTGAAGTTCTGCTGCGGAAAACGGCTTACGTTTACCCGGTTTTCGGGGATCGCTACCCAGGATAGGCTCAGGATCAGCCTGTATTAAGAATTGATAGACTGGATCCAGATCCACAGAGTCAGCCACCATGGTTTTACCAGGCTCAGCAAAAAAGGCCAGGACCTTCCCGCTCTCATTCAATACATAAATCTCAATCTTGGGGTTCATCACCATCATGTAGTGAATGCGTTCGCCAATCTTGCCAAAATCCAGCTCTTCATCCAGAATGGGTGTGAGTTCAAAAGCCATATCCCTGGCCAGGTTCAGATTAAGGCGCTGATCAACTTCCTGATTAAAACTGATGAAGGACCGGGTTGTGATCACAACCTGGCTGATACCCATAAAAATAAGGACCAGGAGAAAAACTGAGGTCAGCTTGCCGTAGAATGACTGAAAGAATCGTCTCATATGGTTAGCTCATCCAGATCTACAAAACGATAGCCTACACTCCAGACCGTTTGGATATAGCGTGGATTTGCGGGATCCTCTTCAATTTTGGCTCTCAAGCGGTTGATGTGTGAATTCACTGTATGCTCATATCCACTAAATTGATATCCCCAAATCAGATCTAGCAGTTGCTGTCTTGAATAGGCTTTGCCTGGGTGGCTGGCAAACAGATAAAGCAGGTCAAACTCCTTGGCGGTGAGCACAATAGATTGGCCATTAACAGTAACGCGTCTCTTTTCACTATCAATATCCAACACTTCAATTTTTATTGATGTAGGAGTATCCTTGGGGGTTGAACTCTCTGCATCAACTTCCATGCGCCGGAAGATCGCTTTAACTCTGGCGATAAATTCGCGGATACTGAAGGGCTTGGTTATGTATTCATCGGCTCCCAACTCAAGACCCAAAACTTTGTCCAATTCTTCTGAGCGAGAAGTGAGCATCATGATAGGCGTCAGTCGATCTTCCATGCGGATACGCTTGCAGATTTCCATGCCATCCATTCCAGGGAGCATGATATCGAGAATAATGAGATCAAAAGCTTCATTCTGTGCCACACCAAGACCCAGCTCGCCATGATCCTCAGAAACCACCTCAAATCCCATATCTTCAAGATGAATGGTTAAGAGATCAATGATGGATTCATCATCCTCTACTACCAGAACACGTCTTTTACTTTCTTTAGAAATTACCATATCCTTATGACTTTCAATTAATTGATAATTCTAAAGTGGATGAAATTAGTCAGGAATGCAATTTTTAATTTGATTCTGTAAAGATTGAATTCTTCATCTAAAGGATTGAAATATTGGTGAATTGTTTTAATTTGCAGCTCAGCAAATCAGTTATCTGTTTTTTGTATTCGAGTTGTTGCTGTGCTATTGAGCGTCATTTTCAAGACTGAAGATATATGGTGTCGGAGGATTGACACCTACGGGGTGTGGTCTTTATTCAGGTCAGCTATGACCTGGTAATATAAATAAGAGAAAAGTATACGTCATTCAAGACGTGAGATATTGTTATAAGTCTTTTCTCTTGCCACACGCCTAATATCCTTTAGTTATCATTTTATGAAAGGAACGCTAAATGCAGCAATATCTGGGTATTTGTGCGGGGGCATCAACAATTACATCGGTAAATCTCTCCAGAAATGGTCAGGAAACATCAATAGGCGATGTTTTTTCCAAACCCCACGAAGGCAATCCCAGAGAGGTCATTACCAACCTTCTGAACACCATAGATGTAGATAAATTTGATGGCGTTGTGGTAACAGGTCGTCGATTTAAAGAGCTCATCGATCTGGAAACCATATCAGAACCCCAGGCGGCTGAGCTGGCATTAAAATTCATCAATAAAGATAAAAAATCATACAACGCCATTATCAGCGCCGGCGGAGAAACCTTTATGGTTTACCAACTGGACCAGGCTGGAAAAATATCCAAGGTGTTTACTGGAAATAAATGTGCTTCAGGCACTGGAGAATTTTTTCTTCAGCAAACCCGCCGCATGGGCGTCAACATGGAAGAAGCCATTGAATTCGGCCAAGGTGAAACGCCCCATGTTGTCTCAGGACGATGTTCAGTTTTTTGTAAGAGTGATTGTACCCATGCCACGAATATTGGGGTTCCCAAAGGTCAAGTAGTTGCAGGGCTCAGCCAAATGATGGCAAATAAGATTATGGAGCTCCTAAAAAATACACCTAAAGAGGACATCATGATCGTCGGCGGCACGACACAAATTGATGTGATGATGGATTACCTCAAGAAGGGTATAAAGAACCTGACCATCCCTGAAGAAGCCACATATTTTGAGGCTCTTGGAGCAGCTGTATATGCTTCAGATTTGAAGAATGGCAAGCAAGTTGATCTAAAAAATCTTTTCTCGAAAAAATCGTCACAATTTGACTTCCATAAAGCACTGACAGAATTCGAGGATAAGGTCAATTTTGTAGAGCTGGATCGTGGCGTTGCCCAGGAAGGTGATAGCTGTATTCTTGGTCTGGATGTTGGTTCCACCACCACAAAAATCGTGGCGCTAAGGGAATCAGATTTAAAAATCGTGGCCAGTGAGTACCTCAGAACCAACGGCGACCCCGTAGGTGCTTCCAAACAATGCTATCAGGCTGTGTTAGATGAGCTAGATGGAACAAATATTGTTATTCGGGGCTTGGGAGTAACTGGCTCAGGTCGAAAGATTGCTGGGCTACATGCTTTGACCGAAGGTGTCATAAATGAAATCATTGCCCATGCTGTGGCGGCTCTACATTTCGATGAAGGGGTTGAGACCATCTTCGAGATTGGTGGACAGGACGCAAAATACACCTACCTCACCAATGGTGTGGCCAGTGATTATGCCATGAACGAGGCTTGTTCGGCTGGTACCGGCTCATTTCTTGAGGAATCTGCCAAAGAGACCCTCAACATTGAGATGGAAGACATTGCCGGCTGGGCCATGAAGGGTACCAAACCACCAAATTTTAATGATCAATGTGCAGCTTTTATCTCTTCGGATATCAAGAACACGTATCATGAAGGTATCCCCAAGGAGGATGTTGTAGCTGGATTGGTCTATTCAATTTGCCTGAATTATGTAAACCGTGTAAAAGGTCCTCGCCCAGTGGGGAACAAAGTCTTTATGCAAGGTGGCGTATGTTATAACCGAGCTGTGCCCATTGCAATGGCCGCCCTCTCCGGGAAAGAAATTATCGTTCCCCCAGAGCCAGGACTCATGGGCTCATATGGCGTGGCATTAGAGGTTAAAAGTCGCATAGACACAGGCCTCATGGATGAACAAATTTTCAATTTGGATGATCTCATTCAACGTGAAGTGGGCAAAAAGGCTTCCTTCGTCTGTGCTGGTGGCAAAGAGAAATGTGATATCGGTTGTGAAGTGAATCGAATGGTCATCGAAGGCAAGACTTATCCCTTTGGTGGGGCATGTAATCTTTATGACAACATCCGCAAAAAGGTCAATGTTAACACAGGTGAAAATGATCTGGTTATCAAACGACAGGAACTGGTGCTTCACAAATATGCAGCAGATTTGAGTGGTCTGCCAGCAAATGCTCCAACAGTGGGTATATCCCGATCTTTCTTAACGGGAACATACTATCCCCTATTCTCCCACTTTTTTAAAGAACTTGGTTTCCGACCTGTACTCTCAGAAACAGTTGAGCAACAAGGTGTTGATCAATGTGCAGCTCCCTTTTGCTACCCTGCAGAAATATCCCATGGATATTTCCAAAATATGCTGGATATGAAATTGGATTATCTCTTTTTACCTCATGTTCGCAAGGTCTCAGTTGAGAATGGTTTCAAAGATGCCACGACCTGTCCCCTTGTTCAGGGAGAACCCTATTACCTTGCCAGCACCTTCGAATCACAACTAGGGGATGATGGTCCCATTATCCTAACACCTGCCATGCAGTTGGGCTTCGAACAGGATGACCCTTCAGATGGTTTCCAATCCCTTGGGAAGCAACTTGGATTGTCCAGAGGCCTTCTCAAAAAAGCCTATGACAAGGCCGTAAAGGTACAGGAAACCATGAGCGAGGAAATGCTTGAAATGGGTAGAGCAGCCCTCCTTGACCTTGAAAAAGATCCAGATCAAGTGGGCATCGTTCTTTTTGGACGACCCTACAATGCCTTCATGCCAGAAGCAAATAAAGGGATTCCCCATAAATTTGCTTCAAGAGGATACAAGTTGATACCAGTGGATTTCCTGGATCTCAAAGAAGCTGAGGTTCGGGATCATATGTATTGGACCATGGGACAAATTAATCTAAAAGGTGCCGCAATAGTTGAGGCGCATCCCCAATTATTTGGAACCTTCATTACCAATTTCTCATGTGGACCCGATTCATTTGTTGTGGGATATTTCCGCAGCATCATGGGCACCAAACCATCCCTAACTCTGGAATTAGATAATCATACAGCAGATGCTGGCCTTGAAACCCGAATTGAAGCCTTCCTGGATATCGTGGCCCGCTATCGAATACTCCAAGATAGAGGTAGCGTAAAAGCAGACGTGACAGATGACTTTGTCAAAGCAGAATCACGCTTCGAAGATGGCAAATTTATAATCACCACCTCAGAAGGTGAAGAAGTCTCCATGTTTGACAAACGGGTTCGAGTTGTTTTTGCCTCTATGAGTGAATACGGAACGCCTGGAATTGCAGCCGCTTTCACAAGTCGAGGGATAAACAGTTACTCCCTAATGCCGCCTCACGAGGAGGAGCTCAAAACGGGTCGAGGCAACTCTTCCTGTAAAGAATGTCTCCCCCTCCAGCTCACCACAGGTGGGTATATTCATTATCTGGAGCAGGAAAGACCAGATGACGAAATCACGGTTTTCTTTTATCCCACTGCTAATGGTCCCTGCCGATTTGGACAATATCAGGACTTTATGCGCGATCTGGTTGTGAAGCAAAAATTCAAAAATGTGGCCTTCCTTTCCACCTCAAGCTCTGACGGGTATGGCGGGCTGGGACAACGAACAACTCTCATGATTTATTATGGTGTAGTTGTTTCAGATATTTTTGAGGATATGCGGCATGCCATGCTGGTAAATGCAAAAGATCCTGAGCAGGCCATCTCCAGATTAAATGAAATTTGGAAGGATGTGGTTACTGGAATTGAAGGCGGCAAAAAACGCTTCTTTGAAGCTGTTGAAAAGGCTGCCACTGATCTTCAGCAAATAGAACAAAAAGCCGATCTAAAATCACTGCCCCATGTACTCATCGTTGGAGAGATCTATGTGCGCAAGGATGGTATCTCCCGAAGGTGGCTACCTGAACGCATGGCTGAAAATGGAATTGTCTCCCATGTCGCTCCCTTGCATGAATGGGTCCACTATATTGATTGGCTGGTTATGCACAAAGAACATATGTTTGGTGCGAGTGGCATGACCAGAATGAAAACCAGGCTAAAGAATTCCATCATGTCCCGTGGAGAACGTTCCATTAAAAACATCCTGGAAACCTCAGGTTGGTATATCAAGAGAATTATCAATATAGATCATGTCATTGAGGCCTCTAAACCATACATATCACCTAAACTACCAGGTGAGGCAGTTATCACCACGGGTGGTCCACTAGCTGAGGTTGGTACTGAGTTCTGTGGAGCCATCGCTGTGGGTCCATTCGGATGTATGCCCAACAGGCTTAGTGAAGCGATACTAAATAATAAAATGGCCAAAGAGCATATTCTTAAACATCGTCATGATGATATGACCAGGACCGTCATGGAAGAAGTATCACATCTACCCTTCCTGGCAGTTGAGAGCGATGGAAACCCATTCCCTCAGGTCATCGAGGCCAGATTAGAGACATTCATGTTGCAGTCCCATCGCCTCCATGAAGTCATGCAAAAATATAATACAGCAGAAGTGGTTGCTTAACAGTCCAGCCTCTCACATATCTGCTATAAATAAAGAAGGAGCCCTCGAATCAGGGCTCCTTCTTTATTTGTATGGAATTCAGCTAAAGTTATAAGCGTGCAGTTTTTTAATTCGCGCCAGGCAACCAAAGGACCAGGCCAGGTACATAAGTTATGACAAGCACCATAATGAAGAGTAAGATGAAGAATGGCAGGGTATCCCTATAGACCTGGGGAAGTGGTCTTTCGAAACGAATAGCCGAAAGGAAGAGATTCATACCCACTGGAGGAGTAAGATATCCCAATTCCAGATTTGCCAGAAAAATGATTCCCAGATGAAGGGGATGCACACCAAAGACGGCGGCCATTGGAATGATGATGGGTACTACCACCATAATGGCTGAGAAGATATCCATGACACAACCAACCAGAAGTAAGAATAGATTTAAGAAAAGTAGAAATGTTAATCTATTGTCAATATTGGCAGCCACCCATTCGCTGGCTCGCGCTGGTATTTCAGCATCAACCAGATAATTAGTAAAACCCATGGAGACACTGAGAATGATGAGAATACCTCCCAACAGTGTGGCACTTTTCACACATATCGCCAAAAATTGACCTCTGATCTTGATATCCTTATGCACCAGAGTACCAATTACTATAACATAGGCAACAATGACAGCAGCTGTTTCAACCAGCGTCATTACTCCACTAAAAATACCACCCAGGGTGATGATAGGAATGAGTAATTCCCACTTGGCATTGAGTACAGATTTCCAGGCCGCAGTCTTGTCGAAGGGCATTTTATCTGTTTTCATTTCCGTACTTTTATACCAGACAAAAACGGAAACAGCACCCAGCAACAATAGACCTGGGACAATACCAGCCATAAATAGCTGATTGATCGGCGTGTGGGAAATAACACCATAAAAAATGATGGGCAAGGCTGGCGGGAAAAGCAGACCCAGACTTCCAGTAGCAGTAAGCAGACCGACAGAGAAACTCTTGGAGAATCCTGAAGCAAGCAATACAGGCATTAGTAAACCGCCAAGGGCCAATATGGTAACCCCGGAAGCTCCGGTGAATGTGGTGAAAAAAGTGCAAGCAAATACTGCCGCAATGGCAGGTCCTGCGGGCAGCCAACCCAGTAGGTGTTTGAATAGCTCCACGAGCCGCTTACTGGCGCCGCCCTCAGCCAGCATATAGCCGATAAATGTAAATAGTGGAATGGTTGGCAAGACTGGGGAAGCTACAATTCGATAGGTTTCTACAGAGATTGCTGATATGGAAATGTCTTCTGCCAGAAAAAGTGTCATGGCAATCCCGCCTATCCAGGCAAATATGGGCAAACCAAAAAGGGACCCCAGGAGAAAGCCGACAATAATAGGGACAAGTAGTTTGCCTATAAGTTCCGGAGATGCCCACCAGGCAAAAAACGAGAGTAGACTGGCTATACAAACTGCAATTACTCGGCTTCTCAGGCCCTGAATATTGTGGACCTCCCTTAAGGCCACTCCCAGATAACCAATTGGAATGATGGTAAGGACTATCCATATTGGGATGAATTGCCCAACCATGTTGGGGGATTCATATTCTACGGACATAAAATTGAAACCAGCATATGCCAACCCAATACACACGGCAATGGTGATACCTTTAATAACTGCCCACACATTCACACGAATCCCCGTTGGGAGGTATTCCATAATGGCATGGATGCTTAATTGCCTGCCCTCTCGACTGGTGATAATTGCACCAAGCAAACCAATAACCAGTGTGAGATGCCTGGTGTAGTCAGTAGATCCTGTTATCCCCATGACGCTGGTGGCACGGGTAAAGATCTCAAGAATCGGGAATGCCGCCATGAGAAGTAAAGACAATGCTAGAACGATATTCTCGGCAGTTGTAATTCTGTTATTTGCTTTTGACCAAAAACTCATATAAATCTACTTGTTTTGCTCACTCCGAAATTTTTCCAAAATATCCTTAACTCTCAAATAAAGTTCCTCAGGTACTTCTCTATCTAACATCTCGGGGTACATATAGGTTTCTGACATATCCAACCAGGCTTTTCTGGCATCTTCAGGCGCATGAACAATGCTTAATCCATTTTCCTGCATAACCCTGAATGCCTCAGCCTCAAGACCCATAACATCTTCTGACAAGGTTTTGCCCTTCTCCTCAGATTTTTTCAGGATTTCAGCATGATACTTCTCAGGAATTTTGTCCCATTTCTTTTTCGAAATGATGATGGCACCTGGTAAGGGTCCAGCCCTCATGTCAATTGTGTAGGGAGCAGAGGGAAACCACTGATAGCTCAGCGCAAGGATAGGCGTGGTTGTCACAGTAGTGATCAATCCGGTCTGTAGAGACATAAAAATATCAGGCGCTGACACTTCTACTGCATTATACCCGGCATCCAGCCATCCACGTTTGCCCGAGCCACCAGCCCAGAGAAAGATGATCTGGTTGGTTTTATTGAGATCTTCGGGATAGACCACAGGTGCATTGGTAAATAAATAAGCCCATCCAGCATCGCTCCAGGAAAGGAGAATAAAGCCCTCTTTTTCCAGTTGGCCCCTGAAATACTCTGACAACTTGCTACGGATATGATTTAATTCTGCATCGGTTTGAATCAACATGGGCATGCGCAAGACATCTATCTCTGGGATAATATTTGCCAGCCCCTCCACAGTGAGTGCGGCTCCGTGCAGTTGTCCGATACGCATTTTGCGCACCATATCTGTTTCATCACCCAGGATCCCGCCAGCATAGAGCTTCACTTTTACCTTACCATCGGAAACTTCTTCCCACTCTTCGGAAAGGCTAAGCATGGCATCGTGCCATGGAGAACTTAGGGGTGCCAGCGTTCCCATTTTTACGGTTTGGGATACAGCAGTTGCTGCAATGAGCACAGTTAGCAAAGCAGTTGCAAAATTGCGATATTTATTCATCATCGTCACCTACATCATCTAATAGGAAATAATCATCGATATTTTTTAAGTACCAGTTGGCCTTTCTCTGGGCAATCGTATTCTCAAGTTTGTATTCTGGGTAGGCATCTACATCAACTGCTAGGGCCAGGCCAAGTAAGCTGCGAAATTCCTCAACATCCTGCGTGCTAATGGAAACAGTTGTCGCCAATGCAACATACGGACTTGCTTTCCTGCCTTTGCTCAATTCTATCGCACGCTTGTAATGGGCACGAGCCTTATCTGCTCCTCCTCCCATGGCTTCACCGCGACTGCCATCATAGGTAATAAAAAATTCTCTCAGCGCTCCCTCACCATAGCTCTCATCCAATTCGAGACACCTAAAAAGTATCTTTTCTGCATATGTTAGTTCAGCCAGTAAACTCAGATCTGACATCGTGATAGAAATGGCCCCCATCCAGGAGAGTCCTAGCCAATAGAGTGCTGGCACATCTTCTACAACCATTTCATCAAGCGCTTTTTCGGGATTTGAAAAAAGATCCCTCTTAAATCCGGGATGATCGACCTCCATACATCTAAAGCCATAATCGCGGCTACGGAGATACAATTTTTTCGCGTAGGATTTCATGGCTTTCGTTTTTTGCATGTCCGAGGGTGTAAGCGTATCTGCAGGAAGTTGAACAAAGGCATAGGAATACTGAGCATAGCCTGAAGCAAGAGAGAGTAACAATCCCTTGTGCTCAGGAGTTTGTTCCAGTATGGCTTCATTCAGCTTGAGACCAAAGGGGACTGCCTCGGCGATAAATTCTGGCAAATCATCAGTAGCAAAGACACCTGAAGTTGAACCAGACATCGCATCAGCGACTGTATTTATGGCCATTTTCTGGACTGAGCAAGAGACGAATGTTCCCAGTAATAAGCTAGCTATGATCGGATTTAAATATTTCGTCATAGATATTCTCCTTCACTGTGCCAAATCAACTTGACATGTACGCTTCTGGGTTTCGGTATCACAAATTTTACATCGATAAATGATTAAACATCTTTAATATAATAGTGTGAATCGTCTCGTTTAGAGAGGTCTTAGACCCTATTGTTTAGCCTGGTAGAATCAATGTAAAACAAATCTGCTATCATCAAAGAATTACGTCATTAATGAAAATAAATAATCATAAGGTGCCCTCAGTATGAGCTATTAATTATGGCCAAAACTTTCCATAAGGTTAATCATCCAAAGGAAGCGTTTCTACCACTGATGGAACGAATACTATCCTATATGGAAAAAATAGGCGGTTGGACTATGATTTTAAGTATCATGAGTTTAAAAAAGGTGCTGCTAGTTTCCTCCTAGCCAGTTAATGTTTAGATATCGAAGTAGATTGTCTGCTTTGTCTGATCAAACTACTTTCGACCCCGAAGATGATGCTTAAAAACCACGACGGAAAACGGAGCAAGAATGAGATTCACTTTATATCTAATGTTTATCAGTCTCACACTATCAACCTGTATTTCAACACTACCCGAACCGGTAAAAGAAAGATCTGAATATGAAAAACAGGTCCAGATCTGGCACCAAAATAGAAATGATCGACTAAACCAACCCAATGGATGGTTGACCCTGGCAGGTCTTTTTTGGCTTGAAGAAGGTGACAATCGATTTGGAAGTGCTGGGGACAATGACCTTGTTTTTCCTGGTGAAAAGGTACCCGCTTTCATGGGAGTCCTGTATCTGGATGGAGAAAACGTAGCAATTAGCGTGGCAGACAATATCCCAATTTTACTACGGGACTCGATTATTACTGAAATTGATCTTAATAAGGATAGTGATGGTGAGCCAGATATTCTCACATGGGAAAATCTCACCTGGTATATCATACAACGAGGCGAACGCACGGGTGTTCGTCTAAGAGATTCACAGCACCCCAATTATGTCAACTTTAAGCCCACAGCACTATTCCCGATTGATAGTTCCTGGAGGGTTCCAGCCACCTTAGAGACATTCGATACCACCAGGTCTGTAGATATTGTAAATGTCCTCGGTGATACCAGCCCAGGCGCTACTCCAGGGATCCTGCATTTTGAATTAAATGGGCAAGGACATACGCTAACGCCACTGGCTGATCCCGGCGATGAAAATTACTTCATTATTTTTGGAGATGCGACAAATGGCTTGAGTACCTATGGAGCAGGTCGGTTCTTGGTCATCCCTGCAGTGGATACATCCGGCAAGACATACATCGATTTCAACAAATCATACAATATGCCCTGTGCCTTTTCACCCTTTGCAACCTGCCCCCTTCCCCCACCTGAAAACCAGCTATCCGTGGCCATAACTGCAGGCGAATTAATCTATGAAATTGAGGGCGGTCATTAGTGGTTGTTCTTGGATAAGCATATATTTTAGTAATCAACCCTTGACCAGGTCGGGTATGGACCTAAATTCTGTTCATACCTTTACCAAGAGAGATATCACTCTATCGCACATATAATTTGATGGTATTAACCGCAAACATGAGGAGTTAACAAAATGATGAGAAATATCGCTCTTGGGCTGATTGTCTTGGCCGCTGTAGGCCTATTGTCAGCAATTATTTCTGTAATGATGGGAAGTACGATTCTTGGTATAAGTGCCGAAGAATTTTCCCGAATCTGTTCAAACCTGGCACTGATAGCCATCGCTCTGGCAGTCTGGTTTAAGAAAATCAGTTTCACCGACGAATAAACATTTTTAATATCAGGATCTTTTATGAGGTCTTGTGATGGACCATCCAGAGTTCATCTGGAAAATTTTGCAATTGCACCAACTGGAGCTATCATCAGTTTGGGTTTTATCTTGAGGTGATATGTCCCGCTATATAATTGGCATTCATGGCCTACTCAATAAGCCACCATATACCCTCCTAGAGAAATGGTGGGAATTGGCATTAAGAGAGGGCCTGGAAAGAATTGGTCAGCCAAAACATAAAATCCCATTTGATCTCATCTATTGGGCTGACGAAATGTACCCAAAACCACTTGACCCAGGGATCACCGATCCAGAGCATGAAGAGTACATCTCAGAAAGATACCATTGGGGTGTGTCAGCTGATATTGAGGATATAAGTAGCAATCTCAATAAGCTCCGAAGATATCTTGAGAAACAACTACATCAGATACTGCTAAACCCAGATCTCTCCTTGAACTATGAGAAAATCACAGACAAATTCCTTCAGCATTTTTTTAAGGATCTCAACAAATATTTTTCCACAGTAGAAACGGATAATGTCACTGGAGAAACCGCCAGGGTCAAAATACAGAAGAGAGTCCTTGAAATGCTAGACCAGCATTCGGGCGATAGCATTATTCTCATTGCCCACTCCATGGGTTCGATCATTGCCTATGACGTGATGACCCGTTTCCCGGAGAGGTGCTCACATATAGATATGCTCATCACCATTGGATCACCCCTGGGTTTGCCTGTCATTCAGGGAAAACTGGCCTCAGGAATACCCGCTGAAGAGCGAAGTGGAGGCCAACTTAAGACGCCCTCATCATTGAAAGGACGTTGGCTCAACTTTTCTGACCCAGAAGACACCGTAGCATTTGATCAGTTGCTGTCAGATGACTATGGCCCCAACAATTCCAGTGTACATCCAGAAGACATCTTAATATTTAATGATTATGTGAATGAAGGGGATCGCAACCCACACAAATCATATGGATATTTACGATCTAGGGCTATAGCCGAAGTTATTGACGAATTCTTACGTCCCCAATCTGGCTATTTTAAACCTCTATTCGACAAGGCGTGGTTCTGGCTAACAGCGCCCTTGAAACGGCTAAGGAAACGCTGGAACAAATAGCGCTTTATGCTTAAGCTGCTTCCTAAAACAGCACCGCTTTGTTCGATAATTGTATCCATCCACATAATTATCCCCCTTGCACTTCTTTGCGTGTGAGTCAGCTTGAAGCTTTTGTTAGCAACCAGTTTGGACAACTAATCAGGTCTAAATATCTTCACCTCAAGCTGATTGACTACTTTGTAGTGTTTATCATTTGCTGTAAGAATTGGGATTCCATTTGTAAGTGCAGTTGAGGCAATCAAAGCATCAGCTAATCGCATAGAATCACTTAAGAAATGTCTTTCAACCAGAAACATTGCCTTTGAGGAGATTTCCTCATTGATATAAAGAATCTCAGCTTTCCAATCTCGTAAAGCGCGTCTCAGCTCTGACAATTCCCGTTGATTTCGCATCCCCTGTACTAATTCCATATACGTTACAACAGATAGGGAAAATCCAGGTAAATTCTCTACAACATCACGCGACCTCTCATTGCCACGTAAGTACCAAATTAATACATTGGTGTCGATAAGCATTAGATCCTGCTTTCTCGAGCTTTATCGATGAATCCCTCAACATCCTTAACATCGGGGTTGTCTGACCAGATACCAAAAAGCTCATTCCCGATATTTTTAGCCAAATCCAGTTCACCTGTTACAGGAACCAGTTTTGCATAGGGTTTGCCTCTATATGTGATAAGAACTTCTTCACCCCTTCTTGCAGTATCTAGCAGTTCCTTTGAATGGAATCTTAAATCTTTTGCAGTTGCTTTCATGATTACACCTTTCGCAATGTTTACACTATGTAATGTAAACTACACGTTTCAGTTTCAAACCATGAATTTTCTGTGTTGCTAACTCATATTATTGTTGGGATTGATGAACTCAGGAGCAGTGCTGCTCCCGAATCAAAGTTCCTAATTTTTCAAGATCAATGCTAAATTTTCGGATACCTTCGGCCAGTTTCTCCGTTGCCATGGCATCCTGATTGTGCATCCAGCGAAAGTCAGCTTCGTTTAATTCGAGTTTCATCAATGTTAAATCTTTTGCAAATTCTAGATTCAATTTCCGAGGCAGCTCACCGCTCATGGATTCAAGCTCTTTCAGCAGGCTGGGGGATATTGTCAACAAGTCGCAACCAGCCAGCTCAATTATTTCACCGGTATTTCTGAAGCTGGCACCCATAACTTCCGTTTTATAGCCAAATTTTTTGTAATAATTGTATATCTCTGTCACTGACAAAACGCCTGGGTCCTCAACGGCTAGGATATTCTCCACGCCGCGTTGGGCTTTATGCCAATCCATTATCCGACCTACAAATGGAGAAATCAATTGAACCTTGGCTTCAGCACACGCTACAGCCTGGGCGAAACTGAAAAGGAGTGTAAGATTACAATGAATGCCCTCTTGTTCCAATTGTTCAGCCGCCTTGATACCTTCCCAGGTTGATGCAATTTTTATAAGAATTCGTGACCGATCTATCTTTTGCTCTTCAAACATGGCAATTAATCGTCTCGCAGTTTCAATGGTGGCCTGTGTGTCAAAAGACAGTGTGGCATCCACCTCAACCGATACTCTGCCAGGAATAACCTTCAGGATTTCTCTGGCAATATTTACTGCCAGCTTTTCGAGGCAGGGTCGCATATTTTGTTCTGGATCGCAAATATCCATACCACTAAAATGAATGGCATCATCTACCAGATGTTTGTATTGAGCGAGTTGTGCAGCGGCCAATAAAAGTGATGGGTTGGTTGTGGCATCCTGAGGTTGATGATCCTTAATTGCCTCAATATCCCCAGTATCAGCAACCACCACTGTCATTTCTTTGAGTTTATCTAAAATCTTCATTATCAAATGCTTCCTTATTTTATCAACAACCCAGAATCGACCAGTGGCTTGTTTGATTGGCTATACCACGGGATTTGATATTAAATGGAACGGGTCATAAGTTATTGAATAGAATAAACATCAAAGTGGTAATTCCATTTGTTTTTTTTTGCTTCAAGGGAGAGATTTGCTGTTCTCGAACGCTCCAGCTCTGCTCGCTACACTTCGCAGTGAACTCCTGCGCTACCAAGCTAGCTCTTTCAATTCTGCCCCTCATTACAATAAAAAAGACCTCAGAAGAGATTGGGACATTGAGCCTGTCGAAATGTCCGAGGATAGATGTAGAGATTTGCCGCGGGCAACTCGGTACGGATGAACTCCGCTGAGCTAGTTCGTTCGCACCTTACCCTCAACCAAAAAAGGTCCCCACATGGGAACCTTTTTTGGTTTGCTCCGGAGGAGAGATTTGAACTCCCGACCTGGTGATTAA
>JABMOS010000040.1 GCA_013203185.1 Fidelibacterota bacterium
CATTGTAGCTCAGGTGAGTTCTGGTGTAGAACCAATTTTCAATGGTAGCTACAAACGACGTGTTAAAAAGAATAGCGGGTTTGGTGATGAGTTTGACGAGTTTAAAGTTGTCCACCCAACGATTCTGAAGAAATATGGTACTGATGAGAATCTACCAGATTCAGTCGTCACCGCCCATGATATCGATCCTTATTTCAGGGTCAAGATGCAGGGAACTATTCAGCGCTATATTGATGCTTCAATTAGTTCCACCGTGAACCTCCCTGAAGATGTGGATGTGCAAACCGTTGCTAATATCTACCAGGCCGCCTACAAAGCTGGCCTCAAAGGTATTACCGTTTACCGCGAAGGCAGTCGTGATGGTATCCTGATTTCCGATAAAAAGGATGAAAAGAATACTGCTGCAAAAGCAGTTGCAACAGCGGCAGATCCTGAACTGGTCATGAGCCCTCCCTCACTACGTCCCCGTTTGCGTCCCAAAGATACATTTGGTGTGACCCACCGGATACGTACTGGCGAAGGAACCCTCTATATCACCATCAATCACGATGAAGACGGTTTGTGTGAAATTTTCACAACCATCGGTAAAGCAGGTGGAAATGCGGCAGCTCAGGCAGAAGCAATCAGCCGACTGATTTCTCTGTCATTGAGAAGCGGTATGGATGTTGAAGAGATTATCAAACAGCTCAAGGGTATTAGTGGACCAAACCCAGTTTGGGAGAACGGTCAATTGATTCTTTCCACACCGGATGCCATTGGAAAAGCTCTTGAACAGCATATGTCTGAGTTCAATAAGAATCAGGCTAGTAGTGAACAGACCTTCGGCATGGTTGAATCAGATAAAAACACTGACGATGAGTCCGGCGCACACTTTGGAATGGTTGAGCCCTCGAATGGTACAACTTCCAAGACCATGACAACTTGTCCTGAATGTGGCTTGACCATATCCCACGAAGGTGGCTGCCTCTTATGCCACAATTGTGGATATTCTAAATGTTAATCTAGTTTTCTAAGCAATAAAAAAAGCCTCGGGAAACCGGGGCTTTTTTATTGCTTGTGTCGTCCTGAACGAAATGGACACGACATTGAGGCTTCCTCTGGCTTCGAGAGCCTCAGCCTCCAGAGTTGGCACCCAGGTCGATCCAATAATCAAAAGAATGATTCCTGAACCAGGTGAGTTGTCTTTTCGCAAAATTTCTGGTGTTCTGCTGGATGGAATTTATCATTTCCCCGTTATCAATAGTCCCAGCCAGGAAGGCATAAACTTCCTTATAACCGATGGTCTTCATGGGGTAGAGATCAGGAGAATAACCTTTCTCAAGGAGAGATCGGCATTCATCAACAAGTCCGGCCTCCAACATGAGGAGTACGCGTTCATTTATTCGCTCATAGAGGATTTTGCGGTCACGATCCAAAACAACCAGCACGCCCTGTTTTTCGAAGGGGTCAGAACTGTTTGAAAATGCCGTAGATGGAATCATTCCTGAGGACTCATAGATTTCAAATGCACGCATGAGTTTCTTGAAATTATTGAAGTGAAAGGTCTGTGCATATTCAGGATCCAGCTTCATCAACTGATTCCATAAAGCTTCTGCCTCCCCGGCATCCACCTTGTCCTGATACTTCTGCCGGATGGCTGGATCTTTATGCTGCTCTTCGAAAAGACCAAAGCGGAGGGCATCCAGATACATCCCGGCTCCTCCGACTACAACGGGCAGTTTGCCCCTATCTAATATTTCTAGAATGATCTGGCGAGCCCGTTGATAGAAATCAGCAGCATTCCAAACAATATCTGGCGTCAGCTCATTTAACAAATGGTGGGGCAAGCGTTTAAGCACGTCAGCATCAGGGGTGGCAGTGCCAATGTTCATATGTTTATATATCTGACGGGAATCACCACTAATGACTTCAATATCATGGGCTTCAGCCAGGGACATGACTGTAGCTGTTTTACCTACAGCTGTTGGTCCAGCTAAAATGAGATAGTCACTTTGGGAAGTGTCCAGAATTTGATTGTGAATTTTTATGGGTTTCATGGGATTTGTGTTATGGTTGGTCCACCCTTCGACCAGCCTACGCTCTCCAGAGCTACGGCAGGGCAGGCAAGCTCTCGGTTGGGTCTAATGACGCTCGAAGCGCTTATCCAATTCATCAATGCTCAGATTAATAATAATGGGACGACCGTGGGGACAATAGAAGGGATTCTCTGTGGCAAACAGTCGATCTACCAATACCCGCATTTCCTCTTCAGTAAGAGGATCACCTGCCTTGACGGCTGCTTTGCACGAGTAGGAAGCTGCCAGACGTTTGGAAGGTGAGTAATCAAAGACACGGTTCTCACGGTAGTAGTCAATTATCTCTTTCAAGATAGCGCCTTCACTTCCCCCTCGCATACCCGTTGGAACCGCTTCTACCAACACAGTCTGTGGACCGAACTCACGGAGACGAAAACCAAGGGTATTCAGGGAAGGAATAATGTCAACCAGGACATTATAGTCATCTGCTGAAAATTCCTGGGTGGCAGGGAATAGGAGCTGCTGAGACGTGCCCTTGTTCTCATCCATATCATGTAAGGCTTCCTCATACAGAATCCGCTCATGGGCCACATGCTGGTCTATAATGGCTATCCCATTGTTGATCTGGCTAAGGATATATTTGTTATGAACCTGCCAGATAAAACCACCATGTTGTCTATGAGGTTTCACGTCAACTGGGTTTCTATCTAAAACTTGACTGAACTGTCTGGCCTTTTGAAGGATATCACTCTCTTCTGAGCTACGTCCTTGATTATCAGGATCATATTGTCCGCCAGGAGGAGCCACAAAACTGGTTTGGCCTGAATGCGCATCCAGGGGAGGAAATAGGGGAGCCACTGAAGGACGATTTTGAAAACCAGGCATGACCTTCAAGGTCTGTCGCAGGCCATTTTCAACCGTTTCCTTAACGACATGGTAGACACGCCACTCATCATTAAATTTTACTTCTGTTTTAGTGGGATGAACATTGACGTCAACCTCATTGAGAGGGACAGAAATATTAAGTGAATAAAATGGAAACTCACCACGTTGGATCAGCGACTTGTATGCCTGATAGACTGCATTATTTATCAAGCGGTCTGATACGGGGCGTTCATTGATGGATAGGTATTGTTCCCCTCTGGCAACCCGAACCAAATCCAGGTTCCCAATAAACCCGGTTACCTTGATATTGCCCCGATGATCATCAACGGAGATAATTTTATCACCATACTCACTTCCGAATACAGCCACAACACGGTCTTGGGGGGAGCCTACTCTAAGATCAAAGATGACCTTTTTATCTGCAACCAGCTTAAACGCGATATGCGGATAGATAAGTGCTAGAGGTTTTACCCTATCAATGATATGATTGAGTTCAGTTCGTTTGGCTTTAAGAAATTTGAGACGGGCTGGTACATTGAAAAATAAATTCTTCACGGTAATCCGGGTACCGGTTTCCCAGGCGATGGGCTGAACATCACCGGCTTTTCCAGCCTGCACTTCAAGAGAAAATGCACCCTCACTCCCCCTGGCTCGGGAGACCAGTTCCATCATGGAAACAGATGCAATACTGGGTAGTGCCTCTCCCCTAAAACCCATTGTTCTGATGCGAAAGAGATCATCAATTTCAGCAATTTTGCTGGTAGCGTGGCGTTCCAGAGCCAAACCAAGCTCCTCTTTGTCAAGACCCAGCCCGTCATCAATGACCTGAATGAGGTCACGACCACCATTGTTGATGGTCACTTCAATGCGTGTGGCTTCTGCATCGATGGCATTCTCAACCAGCTCCTTGACCACTGAGGCTGGTCGTTGAACTACCTCGCCAGCAGCGATTTTATTGCAAAGGATATCAGGAAGAATGTGGATACGTGACATAGTGTTTAAGTTTTAAACTTTCGGTTTATGAATTGCTGTCTGATTTTAGCTTGGATGTCATGGCTGACAATGCCTTCTCAGCCAGGACGCTGGATTCGGCTTTTAGTTTATCAACCTCTTTTTCAAATTTAGAAACAACCTTTTTATCATCAATTCCTGGGATATTAATGAGGACATTCAAGGCGGCACCTTCCAGTCCAGCCCGCGCCTGAAGCACAGCCACGCCAGCATCAGACAATGAATTCTGATTGCCTATTTCTGCCATACGCCCAGCGAGTTTCATGATTTCCAGTGAGTGGCGCATCACCTTAAGGGGTATTTCAGCTGAATAGATGGTGGCTTCCTGGAGCGCTTCAAGGCGTTCAGCCTGCTGCTCTTCACTTGCCTGAGGTAAACGCATGGCGGTCATGACACTATTAAATGACCTGGTGTCCTCGTCTACCAGAAAAAGGAAGGTGTCTTTCAAAGCCTGAGCCTGATTACTTATTTCCTCAATTTCATTCCAGTTATCATCATAACCCTTTTTACCATAGGTCAAGACGCCTACCATATTGGTGAGACCGGCAGCCATGGCCGATGCCAGTGCAGAGACGGAACCGCCACCTGGGGCCGGTGAATCTGAAGCCAGCTCATCCACAAATCCTGTAACACCCAAGTCCACCAGATTTTTCTCATCCTTGGAACCCAGTTGATACTCAATAATGCGTTCCTGTGGATTAAAAGGGGCTATTTCATTTAAACCCATACTCTGGATGGCAATGCGAATCAGTTCTGCATTGGAGACGGCAGTACTTGAATTTTGTTTTTTGAGAAAATATTTACCTGCATCCAGCATTGCTGAAAGAGGGATGAGTCCCACAAGCTCGCTCCCTGAAACCCTTAGGCCACGCAGATTGGCCTCCTTGACAACCTCATCAAAGGCAATATGAAAAGGTGTGACCTCCATGTCTACCAGGTTCATGGAAATCTGAGCCATGGAGTATTCATCAATATACCAGCCCACTGCTTTGACAGCTTTCAAGGACCCTAGACGTGTGGTTGGAACCCCATTTTCGTCACGAATAAATTTATTGGTTATGGGATCCCGGGCGTTGCGACCTGCTTCTCTGATTTCTAAAGCAATATCGGTGGCTTTTTTAGTATCACGGGTATTAAGATTCACATTATAGGCGATGAGAAATTTACGGGCCCCCATGACTGTGGCCCCAGATCTGGCATTAAACTCAGCCTTCCCAAAATCTGGTTTCCAGTGGGGATCCTTTAACTTTTCTGAAAGTCCTTCATACTCCCCGGCTCTGATTGTTGCCAGGTTTTCTCGTTCTGGAGTAGCCGCTGAATACTCATAGAGATAGACTGGAATATTTAATTCTTCACCCACTCGTTTACCCAGAATTCGAGACAACTCGGCACATTCTTCCATGGTCATATTGCTCACTGGAATAAAAGGACAAACATCTGTGGCACCCATTCGGGCATGGGCCCCTGAGTGCTTACGCATATCGATAAGTTCAGAGGCACGTTTAATACCTTGAAAGGCTGCTTCCACTGCAGCTTCTGGATCGCCAACAAAGGTGACCACAGTACGATTGGTGTCTGCACCAGGATCCACATCCAGAAGGGTGACACCTTCGACCTGAGAGATAGCTGAAGTGATCTTCTCGATAAGGGCCAGATCATGACCTTCACTAAAATTTGGTACGCATTCAACAATTTTCTGCATGTGTCAGCCCCCTAAACTTTGGATAAATAATATAAAAGATATACAATCATACCAGCCATGACCAATAGACCTGCAAAACTGCGCTTCGGGTAGGAAGATGTTATGCGTCTAAAATGAATACGCTTATCATCTGGCTCTGTAGATTCGAAACGTCTCAATCGACGGGTTTTCGCATACTTCAGCTCTGGCATTAGATTCCTGAAAACAGGTGGGAAAAAACATTAATAAAGGGTCCGATAACCACACCTAAAATATGAAATCCTGTTATCCACCCCAGCATGATGATTCCGAACAAGACCATGGGTCCCCTGGCTTCGATAAGGTACAGGGTCGGTGCAAACCGATGAGGAAGCACGCCGGCCAATATTTTTGAGCCATCCAATGGAGGGATGGGTAACAGGTTGAAAAAGGCCAGGGCAAGATTTATGAAGAGTGAATATCTTAGCATTTGAAAGAGTATGCCTATAGGACCATTGGGATCAGCATAGGCCAGATCTGTGACTAAAAATATTCGAATGAGAATTCCTGAGACGAGGGCCAGAGCCACATTCATAAGAGGGCCTGCAGCGGCAATCCACATCATATCCCGCTTGGGGTTACCCAGATATCTGGGATCCACAGGGACAGGTTTGGCCCACCCAAAGTGAATCAGGAATATCATGATGGTTCCCATGGGGTCTAAGTGAGCTAAGGGATTGAGGGTTAAACGGCCGTGATTCTTTGCCGTGGGATCGCCAAAGCGATAGGCCACATAGCCATGAGCAAACTCATGAAATGTGAGAGCAATAAGGATAGCTGGGACAGCCAGAAGAAGTGAGTAAAAATCCATTTATTTTTTGTTTCCTTTAATCATGTTAAGGCTTCTAATATAGACATAGTACCAGTGATGTGAACAGGATTAGCCAGGAATTGTTCCTTTCCGAGTTGCTTTCGACATCCTATCATATCAGGACTTTTTTGAGGAAGGAAATAATATGGATTTTGGTATAAAAAATATGGTGGCTCTGGTGCAGGGTGCCTCATCTGGACTGGGATATGCCGCAGCTCTAGAGCTGGCTAAAGAAGGCTGTCGTTTGGCGATCTGTTCACGAGATGAAAACCGAATTCAAGCTGCGGCTGAATCAATCAGTAAAATCACAGGTGCTACCGTCCAGGGTTTTGCTTGTGATGTGTCAGATGCGCGAGCTCGCCGGGTCATGCTGGATGAGATTGAGGGGAACTGGGGTTCTGTAGATATCCTGGTGGCCAATAATGGTGGTCCCTCAGCTGGGTTGTATGATAGTCTCACTGACGATCAGTGGGCCAGAGCATTACATGGAAATTTGATTGCCATGAAGGATTCTGCCCAGGAAGTCCTGGGAGGTATGCGAGACAAGAACTGGGGAAGAATAGTATTTATTACTTCTGTTTCCGTAAAACAGCCCATCGACTCTCTCATCCTTTCCAATACAGCTCGTGCAGGATTGACAGGATATGCCAAAACACTTTCGGCCCAGGTTGCAGAGCATGGCATCACGGTAAATATGGTCCTGCCTGGTATCCACGATACGGAAAGGGTCAAACAGCTTCATAGTGATCTCACAGATCCTGCCCTCATCGCCAAAGACATTCCCATGAAGCGTCTGGGACAACCAGAAGAACTTGCAGCGGTCATTACTTTTTTGGCTTCAACGAGAGCCAGCTACCTCACAGGTCAGTCCATTGTGGTGGATGGCGGTCTGGTCAAAGGTCTTTTCTAAAGTGTCCAAATCTGCTCCAAAGGAACGCTTCTATGCCAGGGGCTTGCATTTGGAATGTACAGGTTGTGGTGCCTGCTGTAAGCTGGGAGGTGGCTTTGTCTACCCTACCCTGGAAGACGTAGGTTTTGCGGCCAAGCATCTTGACCTGAGTATCAATAAATTTACATCAACCTACATGGAACTCCAGGAAGGTCAGTATGTGTTTAAGAATGATGGTGATGATTGCATCTTTTATGGTGACAATGGCTGTACCATCTATGAAGCACGTCCCACCCAGTGTCGGACTTTCCCTTTCTGGAAAGCCAATTTGAAATCCCAATATCGTTGGAAATTAACCGAAGAAGAATGTGAAGGCATTGGCCAGGGACGTTTGTTTGATTTTGTGGAGATTGAAGCTATCAAGAATCAGACGAGTCAGACACCGGCAGGTCCCAGGCCAGAGGATGTAGTCCTTAAAGTCGAAAAATAATCTTGAGCCCCAAGGGGCTCATTTCCCCTATCTGAGCAATACCATTTTGATTGTAGACTGATAGTCCTCAGCCATGATAACCCCCAGGTAAACACCGGTAGAAACCAGCTCACCATCTGTGTTAGTGCCATCCCACAATAACGTGTGTTCTCCCCCGGTCTGATTTTCCAGAGACCAACTTTTTACCAGGCGACCTCTGACATCGAATATCTCAAACTCAACATCCGTGCGTTCTGGTAATGCATAGGCAATCGTAGTATTGGGATTAAACGGATTAGGATAAGCTGGGTGTAGCACGAACCCATCAGGGGCCTGGTCCATGTTATCATTGATGGAAGTGGTCTCAAAAAGTTGAGGCCACAGTAGCCTGATTTCGGAAGCTGTTGCCTTTAGTTCAGTGACGGCATCCAGATTGTCAGTCCCTTGTGCGAGCATGAGAGCACATACAAAATCCTGTGATTGTCCAGGGGCTAAAGTGAATGGACCTGCGGTCATGAGAAAATAGCGATCTCCAGGTGATCTGCCTGCGCGGGCTTCTGTCCACCCCTCCCCTGCGGCTGGATCACCGGGAAACATGAAGGTCGTAGGGTTGTTATCCAAATCTAAAAGGGAGTCACCCTCATTATCCAGACCATTCATTTGATTAAAAGCTTCACCGGCAGTATTAGGTCCGCATAAACTTCCTCCACAATACCAGATTAGACTTGCCTTCATGGGTAGATTGCTATGGTCCTCAACTTCTCCATGGACGTTGTAACCCGTCTCTCCAGGAGCAGGAACCAGAGGCGTCCTGATAAACATCACACCTACTGCTGGTGGGGTTAACCCATAGACGCCATCGTTGGAAGTGGCGTTATAGGCATAAGACATCTCCAGGTCAAGATCGGTGCCAGCATAATCATCATTGGATTGACCGATATCTGGATCCAGCCAGGCTCCGACAAAAACAGAGTCAAGGGCATGGTTGCCAACGTTACTGATATTCCATTCATAAAACACAGTGTTAGCGGGGCTCCCATCCAGATCAAGTCCATAAATGGCGGTTATCACCTCCACTCCTAAAGGTGATGTATAATATAAATTTCCGTGAGTTTCTTCTACGCCATCATTCATAACATACCAGGAGAATTGATCCCCTTTAATCTGGGGAGTATCCACATATGGATCCCATTCTTGATTCCCATCCTCATCGATCCAGGGTGCACCCTGAGACACTGGCCAATTAAGCCAATCTGGATTGGAAACATTGTCGCCTGAATGAATCGTATAAATTTTATTTTCGACTGTCTCGGGATCACTACCAAAAGTCCCTGGGGAAAATTCACTGGAGTATTGAAACATTGCCGTTCTGATATCTGGCTCACCATCAACCATACCAGCTGCCAGCCAAAGACCACCAGCAAAAACTGCTGTGGTGCCTGAATCCTTTGGCCATTCAAGACCTGCATTTCCCGTGGCAGCATGGGAAACAAGTGTGCCATCGTTTCCGATCCAGGTTCGGATATTATTGCCCTCCCAGAGTTGATTCTCCTCAACGGCATATCCCAATTGTATGAGTAATAGTAAACTAAAGATAATTTTTAATTTCATGTCCCCTCCAGAATGAGGGGTTAATGTAGGTCAGACCTGACTACTAATCAAGTGAGGGCCTTAAATCAAACTTTTCGGGCTACAACAATATCTCTTTTAATAGATTGGTCAACACGGTGGGTGAATTGATCATAGGGATCTGAGTCCAGGACTTGAAACCCCTTGGCAATGAGAAGCTGGACGAACTCTTCCCTAGGCCAGACGAATTTGTTCCAGGCCAAGACCAGACTCCCCCCTGTTTTCAATATCTTGTGGAAGTCAGGCAAACAGGTTTCCAGAAGCTCTGCCGGGCTGCGTGTGGGCGTGTTATGCTTCTTCTTGCTCTTGTTTCCATGGGCAATACCATAGGGTAAATCACCGACGATGAGATGGAATTTCTCAGCTTTGAAGTAGCGCCTGGCATGCATGGCATTGCCAGCAATGAGTGCCAGATGTTTTCTACTCGTCTCCACCTTGAAGTCTTGCTTATCCCGAGCATATTCAAACAATTGGATATGGGTTTCACTTCCAGTACTGCTGGAATACATGGCGTGTTTACTTAAGGTATGCTTGTATTTCTCTTGTTCCAGAAATTTCTTGAAAAAGATGGTGGTCTCATGGACCATTTTGCGCTCTGATTCGATCCCGGTCACATCAAATCCACGAATAGCTCCTTCAAAGAGGGTGGTACCCTTCCCTGAGACTGGATCCAACAATTGAATGGCGTCATCAAACCCAAAATCACTTGAAACCAGGCCGACATTGATCATCATTCGGGTGAATATTTCGTTGGTCTTCCCAGAATATTTGAGGAGCATGGAAATCTTGGGATCCACATACGAATGGGGTGTCAACTCAACGGGGTGGAAAGCTGAATCTGCTGTATCAGTTGATTGGTGATAAAGTGCAAAGATAAAGGAAAGAGTTGAGATCCATCTAAGCTCGGTCTCACTTAATTTTTGTCCCACAGTAAAGGTCAGATAGTTAATGCCTGCAATATCCATGGATTCAATATCACCACAGGATTGCTCAAATCTTTTGGTGATGAGGGTTAACTCGGCTTGAGCCAGCTTTTCCGATTCCAGATAGTAAACTCTGTTATGACCGGGGTTTCTCAGGAGTAGATAGCGGAGCATAAGAAGATTCAGCTTTTAAGAAATACCAGGTTCAACCTGATTAAACAACTCTGCATAGCGACGGACTGGTTGTTCCAGCTCATGCATCCCAAAATGCCGGCTGAGTCTGGCGATTTCCCGCCCTTCTGCCATAAGCAAAAGAGTTGGGACAGCGAAAATGAGATGCTGCCCGGCTATTTCCATGGATTCTTCTGTGTTCATATATTGAAAGTGCCATGGTGGTTCCTGCTCAAGGAGAGCTTTTACCTGGGGCTTCAATACCTTGCAGACATTGCATGTGGGCGTGGAAAAATAGAGCATTGTGAGGGGATGCTCATCTAATACAGATTGAAGCTCAGCAGAGGTCATGGATCAATACTAGGCGCGAATTTCCAGTAATTCTACAGCAAAAATCAAGGTAGCATTGGGTGGAATAACCCCACCTGCACCCTGGGCACCATATCCCAGGTCAGAAGGTATAATCAGGCGTCTTTTCCCACCCACTTTCATGGACATAACCCCTTCATCCCAACCCTGAATGACTCTACCTTCGCCTATGGTAAAGCTGAAAGGTTTGTTCCGATCAACTGAGCTATCAAATTTTGTCCCATCTTCCAGGGTCCCCGTATAGTGGACCATTACGCCCTCTCCGCTTTGGGGAGAATTTCCTGTCCCGACTACCTCATCGATATATTTCAAACCACTTGGAGTGGTGATTTCTTCACTCATGATGTTTTCCTTTATTTTTGTGACCAGATTTTAGAGCAGAGATGGGTTAAATCGTTACAACTTCTTTGTACAATTTAAGATCGAATGAAAAAGTACTACCAATATCCAGGCGACTCTTGACTTCCAAGTTGGAGTCGTGCAGCCTGAGAATATGCTGGCATATATGCAGTCCCAAACCAGTACCCTTAACTGTCTTTTCCGTTTGTTGCTTGGACCGATAGAAGCTGTCAAAAATCTTGCTGATATCTTCTTCAGCGATTCCAATTCCCGTATCCTCTATGCGAAAGCATAGTATCTCATTTGACTTCACCTCAGTAGTGATGCGAATGGTACCGCCTGGAGATGAAAATTTAATGGCATTACTTAAAAGATTTCGAATGACCTGACGAATTCGAAGTGGATCAGCATTCACGGTCTGTATGGAATCTGGATAATCCCTCTCGATGGCAATTTTTGACTGTTCCAGCAACAACGCATAGCTCTGGAGAACATCTTCTACCAGCTCCACCATGGGGAAGGGTTCTGAATTGATAGGCATTTGACCGGTTTCAAGAATGGCCACATCAAACATATCATCTATGAGAGCGCTCATGTGTCGAACCTGGGTGTAGACTGCACTCAATTTCATGCTGAGCTCTTCTTCAGTCATTTTTTCGCGGTGCTCAACCAGGGTTTCAATATTACCCTGCATAACAGTGAGGGGCGTCTGGAGTTCATGACTTACAGAAGCCAATAATTCAGTCCTCATCTGCTCTTTGCGACCTAATTCATCAAACATGGTATCGATACGTTCCATCATATCGCCAATATGCATGGCGACGTGACCAATCTCATCACTGGCCTTATCCTTTAGAACAAAACGTGTATCACCAGCTCGATAATTTTGAACTGCATGAGCCACATTTTGGACACGACGCGTAAGAAAATACCAGAAGAGTAGACCAGCAATGATGGCAACAATGATGCTAAATAAAATGGTACGGATCAGTATTGCGCCATATTCATCCCACCAGGATACAATTACATCTTCTCCACCCTCAACCATGGTTACCAAGACATAGGCTCTGGGATCCTCAGCACCAAGAGGTGCAGCTGCGAACACAAAATCAAGATCGGTGGCGGTTGGGATGGCTATTTCAATAGGATAATCGCTGGTATCCGCCTTAATGAATAATTCAATGGCCTCAATTGATGTATAGTTTTTGATGAGCTGAGAGGGCACGTAGCTTCCATGCTCCAGGATTTCACCATCTGGCGCAACCAGAAATAATTCCATTCCTGGATAGTACTGGGCAAGAGAATCAAAAAAACCTGACATATCTTCAATGTCGGGTTCAAGGCTTTGTATTTCTTCGGCGATCTCTTGGGCTGTGTGGCGATAGGTCGTCTGAATATCAATTTCCAGGTCGTTCATGATATCAGCCTGATTCCAAAGGACCAACAACACCCCATTCAGAATAAAGAATGCGATAAGCGCAATTGAGACCTTAAAGGTCAGGGTGCGATATAAGGGGATGTGTCTGAATTGAACCATGGAATCCTGCTATACACCAATCTCATCAGAAAATTTATAGCCTACACCCCACACGGTGAGGACGTATTCAGGATTGTTGGGATTCTTCTCAATTTTGGAGCGAAGACGATTAACGTGGGTGTTCACCGTATTCTCATAGCCCTCAAATGAGTAGTCCCAGACAATATCCAAAAGCTGCTTACGACTATATACACGTCCAGGCTGACGGATGAGCAGCGTAAGCAGGTTGAATTCTGTGGCAGTTAATTGAATCTCTTTGCCACGAATGGAAACTGCCCGTTTTTCCAGGTCGATTTCCAATTCTCCCTTGCTGATCTTACGTCCGGCGCCTTCTTCATCCATGACATTGGATGCAGCGCGACGCATAACCGCATTTATCCTGGCGACCAGTTCTTTAATGCTGAAGGGCTTGGTGATGTAATCATCACAGCCTGCTTCCAGCGCGGCGACCTTATCCATTTCATCGTGACGTGCTGAGAGCATGATGACAGGGG
>JABMOS010000005.1 GCA_013203185.1 Fidelibacterota bacterium
CCAATGGCTTGTCCAATCTCTGCAAAAGCAAAGCTAAAAGCCAACGAGGTTACCAGACTAATTAGTAACAATTTACGCCACATACGTCCTCCGTTATTTTGTTGCATGCAATTAATAAAACAATATCAGCACCTTAAGTGCTAATGCGTTTCATTTTGGTAGTTTTGAACATAATATGGGGTGAGGGCACGTCATACAAGCACTAAAAGTGTTACAAATATAACGTTTCTCTATGACTTGATCTCCCTCACTCACTTCAAAATATCAATCATCACATTAATATTTTAATTCTGCTCATATTATTCATTTACATATTAAGGATATATCGAGGCGTGGCCATATTTTTTTAAGATGTTTTACAGGAGAAAATATTTCCATGCGCAAATAGTATTGTGTGACATCATTATTATATTGAACCGTGCTGTTGACCTTACCAATTCCCGTGATACTTGCTTAGAAAGTAGCTATTGTGCCCCCTTCCACACTTATTTCCACCCAAAACATACACAAATCGTACAGCAACACATTGCTATTCAAAAACCTATCTATCAATGTACATGGTGGCGAACGTATCGGGCTCATCGGACCAAATGGTGCTGGCAAATCTACCCTCTTAAAAATTCTGGCCAGTATTGAACAAATTGATAGCGGAGACATTTCGTTTAGCTCTGGCTTGCGCGTCTCCTATCTACCCCAAACTGATGTATTTGACGAGCAGTTGTCCATTCGAGATATCATCTCCCAGCATTTTCCTGACCATCTAGAGGAATGGGAAATTCAGAAGCAACTCAATGACATTCAAGCTCAAATGCAGTTTTCCGATCTTGATAAAATCGCCGGCACCCTTTCAGGTGGCTGGAAAAAACGGGTAGCTTTGGCCTGTATTTTGGCGCAAGACAATGATCTTGTTTTACTTGATGAGCCTACAAACCATCTTGATCTTCAGGGTATTCTATGGCTTGAGTCCTTTCTCCAAAATGCCCGATTCGCCTTCATCATGATTAGCCATGATCGTTTTATTCTGGAAAATACTTGCAATAGGATCATGGATCTAGATCGGCGTTATAAGGAAGGCTACCTGAAGGTTAAGGGAAACTATTCTCGGTTTCTCCAGGACCAGGAAAAGTATCTCAGCGATCAGCGCGTAGAAGAAGAATCGCTTTCCAATAAGGTAAGGCGGGAAATAGACTGGTTGCAGCATGGACCCAAAGCGCGCACCACCAAGGCCCAATATCGTATTGACAAAGCCCACGTCATGATCGATGATCTTTCTGATTTAAAACAGCGCAATAATCTTCAAACTGAAGCAGGTTTGAAATTTGAGGCTGGAGACAGACGTTCAAAAAAACTGCTCCATGCCAGGGGCATCAGCAAAACCAGAGGCGGCAATATCCTGTTCAAAGATCTGGAGCTTTTTCTCTCTCCCCGTATGAAAATAGGCATCATGGGAGTTAACGGTAGTGGCAAGAGTAGCCTTATTGATGTGCTGCGCGGCCAATTGGATGCCGACACAGGTGAAATTGAAATAGCCCAAGGCGTAAATCTCGTGACCCTGGACCAGGCCCGACATCTCGCAGATGAAAAAGTCTCCCTGAAACGCGCGCTTGCTCCTGATGGGGATACGGTAATCTTTCATGGTAACCCCCTCCATGTAAGTGCATGGGCCCAGAAATTTTTATTCCAGAAAGAACAACTGCAACTCCCCGTTTCCCAATTATCAGGTGGAGAAAGAGCCCGGGTATTGTTGGCAAAGATCATGTTGGAAACGGCAGAGATTCTCATCCTGGATGAGCCAACAAATGATTTGGATATTCCTACACTTGAGGTCCTTGAAGAGAGCCTGCTGGAGTTTAAGGGGGCCCTGCTATTAATCACCCATGATCGCTATTTAATGGATCGTGTTTGCGATGAGATTATTTACCTCGCTGGTGATGGAACCGTGAAAGTCTTCGCCGATACCCATCAGCTGACAAACTATCAACAATCCATAAACAAGATTGATGAACCGCTTGAAGTGACCAGCCCCAATCTCAGCAACAATAAACTGCGACATCGGAAACTTAAAACTTTGCGTAAAACATTTAATAAAACTGAAAGCGATATTGCGAAGGCTGAGTTAAGCAAGACAAACCTTGAAGCGGAACTTCACAATCCAACAAATGCTTCTAATCCAGCTAAGCTTGCAGAGGTTTCAATAGCTATTGAAAAGTTAAATTCCGAACTAGAGTCTCTTCTTGAGAATTGGGAAGCTCAGGGTACTGCAATTTCAGATTTGGAATAGGTTTTTAGAATCACATCTGGTCCTTGAGCAACCCGGCGGCTGAGTTTGCCTGCCAAGCCGAAGCGTCATCCTGAGGCTCTCGAAGGAAGCGAAGGCTGGTCGAAGCCATAGGTTGGGTTGTCAATTACACAAGTCATTTCGACTACCGCTGTGCGGAGCGAGCAGGCTCAATTTACAATTATTAAATTTACCGAGGTAAAGCAGTCTTCCTGCAGATTCTATCAAATGGACAGTAAGCACAGGCCTGCCTCTCATCCCTGGATGTGAGGGGGAAATGATTATCAGCCAAGGCCTGAGCATAAGCTAGCGTTTCTGCTTTTATTTTATCAATTGTCCAGTCTGCCTCTCCACCAATACCCAGGGTAGCCCTTGAACGAGGAGGCAAGGTGTCCATGACAGGATGATCAGAGTCCACGTCTCCTATGTATCCCTTTATGCCAAATGCATTGTCTCTGTATCCTTTAACCTGTTCATATGTTAAAACCACATCCTTTTCAGGATATTGTGATTTGAGAACCAAGTAATAGAATAGCATCTGGCTGGTCCAGAGGTCTTTGCTTTCTTTAATATCAACTTTTCCCGTTTTGTAATCTGTTGCCCAGACATACTTATCAGACACCAGAACACGATCTATTTTACCCAGGAGGGAGAGTTTTATCGAGTCCCCTTTAATTTCGTATGAAGGCCATGACTCTGGATCATCCATGTCCCCAAAAGCCTGCTCGTGAAAACCCACCTCCTGGAATGAAGGAAGCACTTCAAGCTCACTCTTTAACATTGCCGATATCAGGTTCTGTTCCACATCCCTGAAGTTTTTAAAGTATAACTCTCCCCATTTATTGTGGAGTAAATCTGCATCCAAATCGATCTCTTTCTCAGCCAGCAGCGATTCAGATATCGCTTCCAATTTTTCCAGGGCAGTCGGGAAATCATCAACAGCTAATAAAAAGCCGCCGTCCTTGCCAAAACGCTCCAGTACCTTGTGAACAAGGTTGCCTACTTCAATCTCCTGGCGTTCAGCAATATTGGTTTCTGCAATTTCCAATCGAAGCTTTCGACTATACCAATATCGCTGGGGACACTTTATCAGTTCATCAAAAGCTGAAGCTGAGATATGATCAAATTCTGTGAGATCATGCTCATATAATTTGCCTTCCCATTCTTCTTCCCCACCATGTCGCTGCAATTGATTGTGTCGAAGATGGCGTTGAGATGTGGGAGCATTGATCAGCTTACCTGCCAGTTGTGTATATTGCTGGTCAGGTGTTATTGGAGGCAGATTGGGGTAATCCAATTTTTCCAAATACTGACAAAAGGTACTTTCTTGAAGGGCAGCTCCATCAGCATTGCGAGAAGGTGCTGTGAGATGAAGGTGACCGTGGGGAAAGCTTAGCCATTGTTTGAATAGATATAGGTTTAAGTACCAGGGATTCAGGGCAGCCTGCTTAAGGTAGGGATTGGTATCCATGGTCAGGGGGAATTGACCCTCAGTAAGACCCATGACAAACAGGTGGCCAGATTTTAGATTCAATGTGTCCAAGAGAGAGATGACATCGATACCAAAACCCTGGCTGGATGACGCCACTTCAACACCACGCAACCGTTCTCTCAATTCTCGATTCAAGTCGCCAAGACTTCCTTTGCGACTTAAATATCTATCCCAATCATTTCTCAAGCCGAGGATGGCATTTTTCAGCGATGTATAGGATTTAGAGGCAACACTCCCTGCATCGAGGCGATGGGCGAACTGAAAATTCTTCAGGACATCCAGCAGCCAATCTGCAGCGGCCACCAATCCCAGCGTCTTTCCTATTTGCCATGTCTCTGACAGAAACTGCACCAGCTCTTTCGCCGTTTCCTGAAGTTTGGGGTGGGATACCAATTCAGGAAAGGTTTCACTAACCAGCGTGACACCCAGTTTTCGCATTTCTATATCAAGTTTTAATCTTGCGTAACCCTCTGACCCACTGGGAATAACCAAAGGATGGAGCCATACAGCCATGGCCATATCCCAGGAAATCTGCTGCCGGAGTCGCCCCTGAATAAGTGCGAACGCCAACTGAGTAACTGGTCGTTCCATGACTGGCTCTCGCTTGCTCAGACGCACTGAGATGCCCTGCTGATCAAAAACCCTTTTTATGGCTGGGACGTAGCGCTCCATGGAAGAGACTGCGATGCGAATGTCAGCTGGTGCAATATTGTCTTCGATAAGCTGTCTAATCTGATGACCAACCAGAACGGCTTCTTCATAGATGGAAAAGCAAGGTGTGTACTTATGAGGCATATCCCTTGAGGGCATTTCGTCTTGAGCCATCCAGGCCTCAATAGACATGTTGAACCCTGAAACTGCCTTCCCACCCTTAAGAGGATCTAAAAATATGAGATCATGATCCATTGCCAAATTCTTTAGAAAGTTATAATCCGATGGCGCAGTGGAGTGAATTGAATTCACAATAATTTTTCTGGATGCAGGGAGATTCTTTAACTCATAATTTTGACCAGGTGGAAGTATAGACTGCTGCTCACACCATGCTAAAAACTCCTTAAAGAAATCCTGTTTTTCATCGATGACAGATTCGCCCCCGGTTGCTTTATAAAAAGCCTCTGCCATACGGTTCACCACTCCCCATTGCATACGTTTACCAGAGAGTTGAGCAATCCCTAAACGCGTCAGATAAGGTGTGAGTCTGCGTCCGCTTGGTTCGGTTATTTTGCGGACATCACCCAGGGTCATGATTTGTAATCTAGGGTGATTTAACCGGGCTTTTGCCAATGATTGAGCCAACAGTTCACCACTATTTTTGGTTGGCTCAATAAGCAGAATTCCATCCAGCTGATTCTGTCGCTTTAAAATATCCATGAGATCTGGGTTTAAATCTTGTGCACCTGGCAATACTGGTCTTAAACCCCGGCCATCTTCATGATTGGCCAGACCGCTAAAGTATAGATCCTCCTCGAAGGCAATGGGGAGGAGCTTGTCAAAACGATTGAAGTAAAGTTCTCCTCGGGCATGGATCCCATATAAATACTTGAGCATCCAGAGGTATGTCTGGATTTGATACCAATAAGCATGTTGTCGTATTTTTTTGGGATCTGGTAATTCTTTATCGGTTTTGTAATCAAGGACGACCCACTCATCATCACGTTGATAAAGCAGATCAATAATACCCGATACTTTAAACATATGGGTTTTGCTTTTCAGATAACCAAAAACTGGCAATTCCGGGAGCCGATTGACTGGAGACAAAAACGCCAATTCTTTTGAAAGAATGCTGTCACGATAAATTGATAGACATTCTCTGAGATCTTTGAGAAAGGATTCCTGGGCTTCTTCCTCAATGACACCCTCATCCTCAAGAAAAAGTTTTATCTCTCCATCATGATTCTCAGGAACAAACCATTCCATTTCCATAGCTCTGTGGAGCAATCGACCAAAGGTCAGGGCTGACGTTTCCAGACCCAGATCTTCACCTACTTGTCGTTCATCAGAGCCTACATACTGGCGATCATCCATCCAGGTCATAATGGTGTGAGGGGAAATTTCACTATAGATTACGGCAGGCATGGCTGGCTGGATTGGTCTAATCTCAGCACCTATTTTCAGCTCCTGGCCAGCTTCAGCATCAAGAATGTCTGAACCCAGTGTAAGGTCATAAATCACTGACTCGTTTGACCTTTCCACCATTTCCTCTTTTAAGGCGGACGGATCGTTTGTAGCGAGATCCTTGTCCCATTCAAGATCAAACACTGGCTGTAGGTAGCGACTCCAACGGGATGAGGAGGTAGTTTTAGTTTCAGGTTTAATCTTCCCAATAAACCCAATCCCATACTTGGCCCGAGTCACTGCAACGTAGAATAATCGTTTATCTTCAGCTTCTTCTTCAGCTTTTGTTTGACCCTTAATCCGCTCATACATCCAGGTTTTATAACTGGTGTTTTTTGAATCAAGCGTTATACCGACTTGCCAGTCAGAATCATCCCGACCGATAAAGATACCGCTGGTATTGTTGGGAGAAGGCGATTCCATTCCTGGCAAAAGAACAACGGGAAACTCCAACCCCTTGGCTTTGTGAATGGTTAGAATCTGAACTCTGGCAGCCCCAGGTAATTCAGCCTGACCAGCATCACCATGTTGAATCTGATATTTTAAATACTCATGGATTTCGCGAATTCCCAGTCCATCCAGAGAGAGCTGATGCACCGTATTGATGATGCGATCCATATTTGCCAGGCGCAGGACACCCCCTGTCTCAGATATCCAGCTCAGTCGTCTCTCATCCTCAGACACAATCCTCTCAATGAGACGATCCAGAGGCTCCCGAGCACTGGCTTGTTGCCACTCTCTTAGTGTATCACATATTTCAGGATGCAGTTGCTTAAGTCCATTCCAGACCCAACCTGAACTGCTCCGACTTGTCGCCACATCCTTTATGCGCTGGATGTCGGCATCCTTCATCACGAAGAAGGGGCTTCGTAATATTCCTACCAGCGCCAGATCATCCAGAGGGTTTACCAGGACACTAATCAAATGATAGATGTCGAAACTCTCTTGTTGTTTGAATAATCCCTTGCTTGACAGGACCTCAAACTCAATTCCCCTGGATGTGAATATTTTAATATAGTCAAGGATTGGCGTGAAGGCTTTAAGGAGGATTCCAATGGAGGGGCCCCGCTGAGGCTCCAACCCATTTTCTCTAATCCAATTTAACCAATCCAGAGTCAGATCGGCTGTCTTGATGATATCGACTGGATATCCTCTAGAATCCTCATCGTCCAACACAATATTCACGTTACAGCGCGATATATCGATATAATCATCAGCATTCAATATGCTTTCCGCTGCATTTGTCTCGCGAAACACGGTTTCATATAGCTCAATATTCTCCCGTTCCTCATCCCCTGGAAAGGCGGCGCCGATTAAGGGGTTAACAACTGATGAGACATATTTTTGAGTTGAACGATAGGTTTCGTCTGCAGTGAGCACCCACCCTCCACCAGAATCAATAATGCTCCGAACATGATTCATGACCTGGACATCGGCCTGATTGAATCGGTAAATAGACTGCTTAGAATCACCCACAATAAAGAGTCCCTGATTGCGCAGTCTCCCCTGACCTGCTTCTGCAATAAGTCTTACGATATCCCAGCGCACATCATTGGTGTCCTGAAACTCATCAAAGAGTATATGCTGATATCGTTGGCCATAAATAGCAGCGATATCCTTGTCCCTTAAAACCTCACGGGTTCTGATCATAACCTCATTGAAGCTGAGAATACCTTCTCGTCGAAGACGCTGATTTAGGGCCTCCAAATATCGCATAAAGAATTTTGCGAGATGATGATTAACCAGACAAGCATCCAAATCCCAGGCATTGGGGCTGTCATGCATAAGGGTCTCAAAAGGTAAAAGTTGTTCAGCTCTATCTTTGAAAGCTCGGATACGTAATCTGATCTCGTCCTTAAAGCCTTCAGGCCATACTGCAGATGGAACAGATGGATTCTTTAAATAGTTTTTCCTATCATTGGTCAAAGCAATGCGCCGTGTGAATTCAAGCAATTCTAGTCCAAAGCGATAATCATCTTCAATAGGATGGCTCAAGAAATCTAGCAGTTCCCGAAGGGACACATACTGAGGATGTAATGTATCTAAAACCTCTTCTCCGCGGGGGAATCCATCTATCAACCGAATCAGCGCAGACTCTATCTCCTGTAATACTGGTGGGAGTGGATGCTTCTTTCTAAATTCAGCTTGGAGCGCTTCAGGAGAGGTGCTACTCTGATGCTCCAACCATCTTTCCAAGAGCTGTGCATGTGTTTGAAATTTCTTGATATATTCACTAATATGCCATATTGAAAGATGTTCTAATAAAATTTGCAGATCTGCATCATTGTTACGACTGCTCTCACCCAGATATTTTTCCCAGGTTTCCAACTCCATGCGCTGCGTATCGGCTTCATCCTGAATTCTGAATTCTGGATCGATATCCAATCGCTCTGCTTGTTCTCTCAAGATTTGAGCACAAAATGAATCTATGGTGGATATGACATTTTTTGAAAATGTGGAACGGATATGCATCTTGGTGCTCTGGGAGGCGGATCGGAGATGGGAACCAAAATCATCCGAAACATTTTCCAGGGCTTCATCATTTAACAGGGAATTCAGATCTTCATATATACGAGCTGCCATCTCAGCTGCCGCTTTGCGAGTAAAAGTGATGACCAGGATATTTGAAGCGTCTTTCCGGGGTAATCCAGAACGCTCCTGATGGTGCCTTGCAAAATCATCCATGATGGTTGAGTAGCGTTTAGACAGAAGCCAAGTTTTTCCAGCTCCAGCACAAGCTTCAATAAAAATGTTTTTATTGAGGTCGAATACTTTGCGTAAATCAATACTCATGATGTTTTAATTCCCGGTGGGATCAAGCTGTATCTAAAACCTGCTTTTGAAACTATTAAATTGCTTGATAAAATATCATTGATCAGGGGGCTTGATCAATGATGGTCAGCAATCTTTGAGAGAAATCCGGTTTCAAATCATCCAGATATTTTCCTATGCCTGGCATGGCACATATTCTATGCACACCTTCCTCAAGTGCGAGGATTCCCTTCTCATCAAGCGCTCCTGCATCAGCTGCTTCACATTGGGCTTCAAAGCCCTGGAAGGCCGCGTTGACCATAAGTGTCATGCTGAGCTCCTCCTCTGGACCGCTTGCTTCTATCCCTTTGGCAAGCTTGGCCCACAATACGGGTTGATCCATAAAACCGTGCATGAGATCATCTGCTTTGCCGCTGCCAGAGTTTTTCGCCGTGCCCCGCATGAGTTTGGTATTGTTATAGATTTTGTAAGCTAATATTATAAATAATACGATGGTGATTGCGGCAGCAAATATATCTATTGGGGTCATGCTTTCCTCTCAAACAACTAACTTATTCAATTCATCAGTTTTAAGTTTAGCAGAGTATATAATTTAAAACTCATATTTTCAGACTAGCTTGTAAACAAGTCCAGGATATTGCCAAGGGCACTTGTCTCAGATTTATAAATTTCCGTATATTTGCAATTTATACAAGTAACGGTTGTAAATTTCTTATTCTGAACGTCGAATATTTTTGAAAGCCCACCACCAGTGGCTGCAAACTGACCCGTTTCATACTCATTGTTGTTACACTTTGGACATTGCCAATTGCTGTGCTGCATAACGCCATCCCTATTGTTTTACTTGTGAGGAACGATAACCAATGAAAACGGCCACGTTCTCAGAATCGAAAATGTGTGGATGAATGTAGTCACGAGAACTCCAATCTCCAATACTCATGCTCCTACGACAAGAGGAGGGTAAAATTAGGGCTTTCTACCCTTGAGTTGAACCAGGGTAGCCCCCAGAGCCGCAATTCCCATCCCGATTCCTTCCTGGGTAGTAATTTGTTCATCAAGGAAAAACCAGGCGAGGAATGCAATTTGAATCAACATAGTACCGTTGATAATGCTTGATTCCATGGCTGAGATGGATCGCAGCGTATGATTCCACAGTGTAAAAGCAAATGCAGTATTCACAACGGCCAGCCATATCAGATAAATCCAGTTCTGAGTGCTAATAACAGGAACTCCAGAATACATCACCCCTGTTAACAGCAATATTATTGAACCCACACCCATGCTGATAAAAGTTATAACAACAGGACTAATATTGCGTTGACGGTTAATTTCTCTTCCAAGAATGCCAGCTCCTGAGTTTGCCAAAACTCCAAACGCCATCACCAGTAATCCAAGACCTTGATTCCCTTCAAAAGAAATTGGGAAGAAGTAAAACATGATTCCCAGTATAAACATAACTGCTCCAATCCACTGAAGACGTCCTGGGGTTTCGTTTATAAATAGAATCCCCATAATGGCAACGACAAGGGGCGTAAAATTCAACATGAGACTCACACTCACGGCAGGTAATAGAGACAGCCCTACGAACTGTGTGCCCTGAGTGAGCGTATAAAAAACAAATCCCAGAAGGATCAGCTTGTACCATTGATGAGGCGATAACCCTTTTATTTCATCAGCATACTTCTTTTTCAATATGAAAGGCAGAAAACACAGGAAAGCCAGGAAGTACCTTAGCCCTGCAAATGTGAGTGGTGGAATATCTGCCAGACCCCATTTGATAATAATAAATGAAGTGGACCACAGGAAGGTCACCAGCAGGGCCTGGAGAACTGCAAAAATATGATGGAGGCGTTTAGCGCTCATTTTTAGCCTGCTTCCTAGTTATTTTCGTTGAATACTTTTCAAAGGTAATGTTTTATATTTCATCTAGATTTGAGCGACTTTAGCACCTCACTGATTTCAGGTAAGGCTTCAGAATTTTTAAAGTGGGTCATGCGCCTGTAGATATCTGCCGCAGCAAGGTGAAAGCCATCTGGTAACCCTGCGTCTTGCATGGTTGCTGCTATTTCTTCCATTTCCCCAGAAAACCGCCAGGCCTTGGCCGTCACACGTCTAAGGCGATTATGGGTGCGTTCTGCAAAATCGGAGCCGCCACGCGACCACTGTTTTTCCAGCTCCTGGCGTATCCCCATTTCATCTGCAGCAGCCATAATGGCACAAAGCAATGCTGTGGATCCTTTGGTATAGGCGGCAAAACTCATTTTTATAGCTGATGCCCTGCCAATTTCCGGTCCCATGAGCTCAGTTTCCAACAGTCCTCCCTGAAAGCAATTCGACACTTCTGCAGCTTTCTCACCTGCCAGATAGAGCCAGGTACTCTCGGCTTTCCAGGCAGGGCCACCTATGATTCCACCATCCACGAAATCAATTTGCCTTGAATTCATCAGCTGATGTATGGATTTTGCTTTCTCAGGAGATATGGCATTTACATCGGCGTAGATGCCTTTGAACGAAAACGCTAATATTTGTTGAGCAACATCCACTGCTGCATGAGGTGGGCAAACTGAGATGATAATATCACATAGCTCACACATGTCACCCAGTGATTGTGATTCAGATAGATTGTGATCTTCAGCCCGTTTTCTCGTTTCGTCACTACGTCCCCCAGGAACCCAATGGGCCGAATGCCCAGTCGCCTGGGCTGATACTGCCAGAGATATTCCCATGGCACCTGGATGTAGGAAGCCAATGTTCATATCAACACCTGACGTGAGGTTCTAAATCCCAAGCGTTTCATCACGTGTGACCACTTCTGGTGATGATCTTTCCAAAACCATTTCTGGGTTTTCCACCAGGTTTTTCAACAATTCCAGCGCTTTTATACTGTAGAACCCATCATTGATCCGTTCATCAAAACTATATTTGATGGTCATCATATCTTTCACAGCTGGCCGACCTCGATCATCAAGCGCCATGCGGGGTTCGTTTGTACCCAAGGCCATAAAAATAGGAATATCACCCCATTCATATAAATGATGATATGCTGGCTGTAAGCCAATGCTACCAAGGTTCGCTATGAAGACACTGCCATAGAGTTCGTCTGCTTTAATCATGCTGCCTGGCAACAGACCAAAATGATTCAGGGTTCTCAACAACCAGGTGAAAAAACTCACCATGAACATGGGAAAAAGAAACACCGCATCCATTTCTTTATCAGAAACTGATTTGGATCCTTCGCGACCTTTCTTGATTCCCCCTTGAATCTCTCGAACCGTCTCTTCAAAAGTCCATTCTGGGTTGATTCTCTTTTTTACCACAACCAGGGGAGCTTCATCATTCATCTCTTTTTTCATGGAAAAACTTATCCAGATACCATCCCGCTGGTAAATGCGACGGCCAGCGACAAATCTGTTCAAACCAGGTCGCTCTTGGAGCACCTGTGCAGCTCTCCAAATTATCAAATGCAAGATACTGGCTTTCAGTCCTGTTTCTTTCTGGAAATTCTCTACAAAATTCCATGCCTTTTCTACCTCAACATGTTGTTCATAGTACACCGAGGATTCGGTCCTGCCGTGCATGAGAAATGGCATAATCCTGCGCGTATTCGACAAATTCTTAACAAATTTTCCATCAGGTCTCCAACGAAAAGGCATACGTAGACTCCCCTCTAATATTCAAGTATATAACTAAACTGCATGGCGCGCTCCAGGGAACGCTCTTTGGCACCCACATTTCTCCAGGTATAGGCAATGCTGGATGAGGCATTCAAGGCAAATTGAAATCCCATATTCCAGGTGGCCCCCACATCATGCAAGAAGACATGATCAAACTCTATGGTGGTCATTAGGCGTCGGGTGATTTGTTGTTCAACACCCAGAAAAATAAAGGCATCCTGCTTCCCATCAGAACGTGCAGATGTATCATGGTAAGCATATAAATCTGTCAAAGCAAGGCCACCGCTGAGACGACCGCGCCCAAGGTGTAATTTTTTAAATCGTTGGTATTTGTATGATGCAACGACATAAGCATTGCGAGGAGGGCTCCACTGATTTTCAACAATCTCAACGGAATTTGTATCCCTCGTCACCGTCCAGTTTCTACTATTGCTTTCAGCACCAATGGCCAGGGATGGTAGAATCTTCCCTTTTTGCTCCCAAAGGCGAAACTTGGTGCTCACGAAAGGTAATTCAAACCCAAAATCATCCACGCTGCTACCGAGAAATTGGTTCACCTGTAGCTCGGCCCCAAATTCCCATCGATTCCAGATACTCACCGCGCCAGCAACTCTGAGATTGCCCTGTGCATCATTCTGTATATCCAGACCAATGAATCGATTGTCAATGACATCTGCAGTAGGAACATCTATTAGCCTTCGAACACGAATAGGATAGGCATTGGGCATTAAATGGAATTCTCCACTAACTTCACCTGATCGATAATCAGAGCCTGTCAAGCGTCGAGCGCCGATATAGCGCTTCATCCAGTAGTCAGTATTCACAGGTACTTCTGTCACACCTGCAGAGCTGCTGGCATGAATCATTTTATTGCCTTTGGTATAAACCCCTACATGACTTACTCCCTTGCCCAGGGTATCGAAGAATATTAAGTCTCCATATTGAAGGTCATCTCTTGAAACCTCATCACCAACCGTGTATTGCATCCGAGAAGTTCTGGGAATGATGATGCCCTGATCCCGATAGACTCCCGAGGTAAATCCTGAACAATCAACACCTCTTCCAGGCTCAGTGCCACCCCACTTGTAAGGAGTCCCCTCATATTCGGCAAATGACTTATCCATTTTGCTCTTATTCAAGTCATCATATACGCCTACCTTCTGTGAACTACAGGCATTCAGCAGAACAGCAAAAACAATGATACTTAGAGCTAAACCTTTACGTTGCATCAAAGTGCTCCCATTTATTATCAAGTATGAAATGTACTAAAAATATAGTTTCTCAACAGGTCTGTGCAACCATGAGTTCTGCACACAAAAGTGACACAGAAGTTACCTCCCTTATTAATTTTTATGGATCTTGATAGCAATGAAATATTACTTAATTGATTCAAAAACGTATGAACAAGACAGGCATATAAGTTTATAATTGTATGATATGATGAAACAGTTCCAGGCCAGGGGTAGTCAACAAAAATTTAAGCACAGGTTGTATATCGCTACAATCGTGTCGCTGACATTTATTGTGGGGATTTTTACCTGGTTATTCTTTTTATCAAAAGACCTGCCCTCCCTGGATGAGCTGGAGCGTTATGACCCTGACCTCATTACCCGCATTGTTTCGGCTGACGACCAGGTAATTCAAGAGTTATTTACC
>JABMOS010000041.1 GCA_013203185.1 Fidelibacterota bacterium
AATACATGACACAATGATCTTATTAGGAAATAGTGATGATATATTTTCCATTGTTATTGAGAGAGAGTGATATGAGATCAAACAATAATTTGAATCAGTTAGTCCGCGTGATATTAATCCTGTTGATTGCATTGACACCACTGTTTGTACTTGCTCAGGCAAGTGGAGATAAAATCTCCATTTCTGTGAAGGAAGTTAAACTTGAGAACGTGCTTCGCATTCTAAGTGAGAAAAGTGGAATGATTTTCATATCTGACCCTGAGATCCGAACCAATAAAATCACCTTGGACCTGAAGGAAGTTGCCCCCCTGGAAGCACTTTCCATTATGACTGAATTATATGACCTGGGGTTTCAGCAATTGGGTAGCTCTGGCAAATATCTTGTTACCAATAAGGATGATATTGCCATCCCAACCCGGACGGAATCTTATTCTTGCCAATTTTCTGAGGCAAAAGATCTTGCTGCCGCTCTGTCTCCCTTTGTTACACCCGAGATTGGTCGGGTCTTTGGTGATATCAGGACCAACACCCTGATTATCCAAGACACGCCAGGCCAGGTCACAGAACTTCTCAAGCTCATGTCAAGTCTGGATGTTCATACGGATCAGGTACACATCAAAAGTGCGATTGTCGAAGTATCAATCACAAATGATCACAATAGGGGTGTCCAGTGGTTTACCGAGCAGGATGCAAGCAACGGGGACGTCCGCAGTGTTTTTGAGACGAACTTTGGATTTCGAGATCTCTTTACTGAACCCCTCTCTGACCCCTCACCTGCATCAATATCAGGTGGTTTTGGTGTGGGTATTATTGCAGCAGATATTGATGTTGTTCTGGGTATGCTCTCCACTACAAATGACTTAAATCTCCTTTCTACTCCCCACCTCATGGTGCTGGATAATAAACAGGCTGAAATTGAGGTTGGAGATCAGATTCCCTATCCAAAGCTGAATGAATTCGGCATGACCTCATATGAATTTAAAAATGCTACTGTTAAGCTTTCCATTTTTGTCCACGTCAATAATGACTCAACGGTTACCATACGGTTATCACCTCAAGCAAATTTCCAGCAAGGCGCTACCCCTGATGGTATCCCAATCATATCCACCAGACGTGCTGTGACAGAAGTAATTGTGAAAAATGGTCAAACCGTAGTATTGGGTGGACTTATGCAAGAATCTGATGTGACCTCCATTTCAAAGGTTCCCATTCTTGGGTCCATCCCTATCATAGGCGAGCTGTTTAAATCCACCATAACCAGCAAGAAAAAAACTGAACTTTTGGTCATGATTACTCCCGAAATTGTCGATATTTACAATAACGGGATTAAAAGGAAAGATCTTGAAAAAATTCCCCGTGAGTTTATTCGTTCGATCAAATAATCCAGGGCTTGCAAACATTTAAAGCTATAATTAATTTCGCTTTTCGATCAATAAGGTATGTTTTTTTTTAAAGGTTTAGATACCCGTGGTTGTTCTTCCTGTGAGTAAATTCACACCGCTCGTTAATCGCAACATCTCCTTTCTATGGCTAGGTCAACTTGTTTCCCAGGCTGGTGACAGCATAACGCATATGGCTGTCATATGGTTGATGCTGGATATCACAGGATCGCCCTCTCTGACTGGTTTTATTGCTTTTGCTGCTACTGCTCCGGCGCTGATCTTTGGACTGTTTGCAGGTGTCCTAGCTGATCATTATCGCCGCAGAACCCTCATGCTCATCAGTGATCTCGCTCGTTTTCTTCTCATCCTGCTTATCCCCCTGTTCTACTCAATGGATATGCTAAGCCCATTTCTCCTGGCCATGATCGTTTTTGCCACTGCATCTTTTGGCACCCTCTTTAACCCCGCCAGAGATGCCATCATCCCTGAGTTGGTTAATAAATCACAGCTTCTCAAAATCAATGCTCTAATTCAATCAACAGGCTATCTAGCCTATTTTGTAGGTTTATTTGGAGCTGGTATGCTCCTTTCAACCCTGGGGCTGGTTAATCTCTTTTTTCTGGATTCTGGTACCTTTTTAGTATCATTCCTCATGATTATGCTGATTTCATATCAACGTGGTGAGAAGCGAGTAACAACATTTGAAAACCGACATCTCTCCGAGCTCAAAAAAGGCTTAAACTATGTCATTCATGAGGACAGGCGGCTTTTTTGGATCATATTGATAACTGCTTTGAATAATCTTTTTATCATGGGGCCGGCAGTGGTGGGTACTCCCTTACTCATAAAAGAAGTCTGGGATGGAAGCGGGAGAGATTTTGCCTTTATCGAATCCAGTTATGGTATAGGTATGCTCATTGCCACGATCTTTGTATATCGCTATGCCAGCAAATATAAAAAAGGAACCTGGCTCATGCTGGGATTGATTTACGATGGACTTACCTTCATCCCACTTTTTTGGGTGGGACGCCTCGGTTTTGATCCATTCTGGCTAACCTTATCAATCATTTTTATTCACTCACTGGGGATTCCATTTATTCAAGTAACCAGAACCACACTTATACACTCCATTGTTCCAGGGCATATGCAGGGACGCGTTTTTTCGATGATCAACCTTGCAGTTATTGGTGTCATGTCAATTTCGGTTGCGCTAACGGGTATTCTAGCTGAGTGGATTTCGCCACGAACTATTTTCCTGATGATTGGTATGGGTGCAGCTATGAGTGGCTTACTGGGGATATCAATGAAAGCAATACGAGATGCTGACTGATGAATGATTTCATCTCTAAACTGAGCCATCTCCTCAATCAACCCCTCCCTGGTTGGGCAGCTCAAAAGCACCTCATGCCTGAAGGGCGTGAATTGGAGGTCCTTGGAAAGAATCTGCATCCTGCTGCCGTCCTGATCTCCTTGTATCATCAAGATGATGAATGGCTCTTCCCCTTGATTCGGAGAACCATTGATGGTTTCGCACATAGTGGCCAAATTGCCCTCCCAGGAGGTCGACGCGAGGGAGATGAGAGTGATGTGCAAACTGCATTGAGAGAGGCACACGAAGAGGTGAATATTTTACCTGAACATGTTGAGGTGCTTGGCAAGACCAGTGTGCTACCCATCCCTGTGAGTAAGCATATTGTTCAACCTGTGGTGGGGTACACTCTCAAAAAACCTGACTTTATCCCAGAGCCCAAAGAGGTAGCCGAAATATTTAGTGTTTCAATTAAATCTCTTTGTGAAAGGGATATTCAATACGAATTGCGGCACTTCAAAAATAGAGAATGGGAAATCCCATTCTTTGAAATAAATGGTCATAAAGTCTGGGGTGCCACTGCAATGATTCTGAGCGAATTCCGTACCCTGGTGACGAAGGCAATTTAACTATTCTGGCGCTGTTCCTGCCAGACCCACTTCCTCTGCAACACCTGCTAAAGCATCAATTACAAATTGAAAATGCTCATTCTCTTCCAGTTCCAGCTCCAGAATACCCTGCACGATATCATCTCGATTGACACTGGCTGCGAAGGACTTCTGTTTCAGCTTTTTTCTAATTGATTTTGGAACCACATCTCGAACTGCCTTACTGGGCCGAACATAGGTAACGGCAAAAACAAATCCCACCAACTCATCGACTGCAAATAAAGATTTGGCCATCAATGTTTTGCGCTCCACCCCTGTATATTCGGCATGTCCCATTATGGCGTCCATGATTTCCTGGGGATATCCCAAACCCTTGAGTATCTCGACCCCTTTAAAAGGGTGCTCCTGGGCTGTTGGATATTTTTCATAATCAAAATCATGCAGTAATCCTGTGATGCCCCAAGTATCAGGATCACCATCGTATTTGACAGCCATGGCGCGCATGGCGGCTTCTACGCCAAGGGCATGCTTTCTCAATGAGTCACTCCCAGTATATTCACACAGTAAATCCCAGGCTGATTGACGATCAATCATCATTTTCGTCCTCCCTAACTGTTATATATGAGATGACAGGTCTGCCCTGCCTATCCATTAGAATAAATCGAACTCACCAATATTGAGAGCAACTCCCACCCTGTGTGTTTGACCAGCAACGGTGGTTAGCTCTGAAAATCCCGTGCCATAATGAAGGTCTATATACTTTGTCCGAATACGCGCCCCCACTTGGAATTGATCCAAAGCATTACGCCCCAACTGGATAAAGAGCTGATTTTGGAACCCAATCTCCAGGCCTGTGGCATATCCCCAGCTTTCTTTATTCAGCCCAGCCTGTTTCCCCGTTAAAGAAACCTCAGCCTGGATAATAGGATGGATGACAAAAGGAATGTTTTTGAAGCTTAAATAGTAGTCGGCACCCAGAAATACTTGAGGCACATAGACTTCAGTGAGCCCAGAGCTCCAGAACAATGTTGTACTCAGCATATCTGTCACTTCAATACCCAGACGCATCTTTTCAAAGGGTTGGTATAACATTCCACCATGGAATCCCACACCAAAAGCGCTTTCAGAATATAAATCGTGATAGAGTAGGCGTGCAGTCCCATGTACAGCAAGCTTCGGGTTAAGCATATGAGAATAGCCCAATTCAGCCAAAAATTGCTGCGTGCTGAAATAGCTGATGGAATTGATACTCAAGCGTTCCCCTGGATCCAACTCACCATTATCCTCAGTACCATCTGAATCAGCGGTACCTGCTACCCCATCAGTCCCGTAGTCCAAAAGTGCATCTCGCGTATCTGGAATACCGCTCACGCCACCGCGAAACAAAACCAGCGACCAATTATCTTTATTGCCACTGAGAACATCTGTCTGGTAGACACCTCCAAAACCTTCTGTGTGTTGAAAACCAAGTTTTTGATCCCGGGGAGTCAGGTAGGCAACATTTGATCCAGGACTTGGGCTCGCCATGGGAAGTGCTTTAATATTGCCCAGCGCATATGCATCAATGGACATACCCAAAACGAACGGATCTTCTCCATAGGAAACAATTTCAGCAAGTAAAAATGCAGGAAGGCATATAAGCAGTAAAAAATATTTCATAGCAAGCTTACGCCCAGGAGGTACCCATGGTTCCAGACTAGTTATCATCATCAATGCTTTTGGCCATTTCATCTAAAAGCACCATTGCCTCAAGAGGTGTCATCTGGTCCAGTTTTAGTCCCTTGAGTTTGTCTCGCAGCACATGCTCCTGCTTATCAAAAAGAGACGTCTGGTGGCTATCAAAGGTGGGAGTGGACTCACTAATTTCATCGGAGCGTACACTAATTTCGCCAGAATCCAGATCAGACAGGATTTCATTGGCACGCTGGATCACTGGCAGGGGCACACCTGCCATCTGAGCTACATGGATACCATATGACTTACTAGCACCACCAGGAACGATCTTCCTCAGGAAGATGACCTTCTCATCGTATTCACGGACCGCTACATTGTAATTCTTCAAACGGGGCAGGATACCCTCCAGCTTCGTAAGTTCATGATAATGTGTGGCAAAAAGCGTGCGGGCGGCCTGTTCGGTTTTTCCATGTAGATATTCTATAAGGGCCCAGGCAATGGCCAGACCATCGTAAGTGGAAGTTCCACGGCCGATCTCATCCAGAAGGATCAGGCTGCGCTGAGTGGCATTGTTGAGAATGTTGGCCGTTTCATTCATTTCAACCAGAAAAGTCGATTCTCCGCCAGCCAGGTTATCTGAGGCACCAACGCGGGTGAAAATTCTATCCACAATACCGATTTTTGCCTTATCGGCTGGTATATAGCAGCCTATCTGTGCCAGAAGGACCAACAGCCCAACTTGCCTCAAATAAGTAGACTTGCCTGCCATATTTGGACCGGTAATCAATAATATCTGATCTGCTGAAGCATCGATAAGCAGGTCATTGGGAATGAAAGCCTCATCTACAGGGAGCAACTGTTCAATAACAGGATGACGCCCATTGCTGATTTCAATCTTCAGGCTTTGGTTCAACTCAGGGCGACAATAGTTTCGGTCATAGGATATTTTTGCAAAGGTACTGACAACATCCAATCTGGCTATAAAATCAGCAATCAACTGGATATTACCAGCTTCACTCAATACCTGAATTCTGAGTTCATCAAAAATTTCGAATTCGCGAGCCGTATATCGCTCCTCTGCATGGAGGACCTTTTCCTCATATTCCTTCAACTCTTCAGTAATAAAACGCTCCGAGTTGACCAGGGTCTGTTTACGGATATAATCCTCTGGGACCAGATCCTTGTGGGTATTGGTAATATCTATATAGTACCCAAACACCCTGTTGTAGCCAATTTTCAGGGATGAAATCCCCAAACGCTGTCTTTCTGTGGCTTGGAATTCTACCAGCCAGGCCTTGGCATTGCGGGCAATACCACGAATCTCATCCAGCTCTGGGTCGATGCCATCACGGATTAGTCCCCCATTTTTTATGGAAACGGGTGGTTCATCTACAATCAGGCGTTCCAACTCAGAAAGGAGTGAACTCACATCTGGGAGGGTTTCCACATGGAGACCAATTTTATGGATATGCTTGTCATGGAGAATTGTTGCCAATCCAGGTAGTAGCTGGATTGAACTTCTAAGACCTGCCAAATCACGGGCTGAGCCACGAGTTGAACTTAATTTTGAAAGCAATCTTTCCAGATCAGCGATTTGTTTTAGAATTTCACGTAAATTTTGGAGTAACTCAGAATGGTCAAAAAAGACCTGCACTTGATCCAGGCGATTTTCAATGCGTTCTTTATCCAATAGAGGTTTGTGGAGCCAATCACGGAGAAGTCGACCTCCTCCAGAGGTAACCGTTTCATCCAAAGCAGAAATAAGGGTTCCCTCCTCACCACCTCTCAGGGATCGGAACAATTCAAGGTTTCGCAGCGAATCATCGTCAATGGTCATCCAGTCATCAGCACTGAGACTTTGAATACCAGTAATGTGTTTCAAATCCCTGCCCTGATAACTCTGCAAATAGTACAAAATGGCACCTGCTGCAGAGGTCCCCGCTTTCATACCACTCATACCAAAGCCCTTGAGCCCCTGGGTTTTGAATTGTTTGGTGAGCTCACTTTGTGCAAAATCTGGATTAAACACCCAGCTCTCAACTCTGGTCAATAGCCATTTCCCGCGGCCCAGATAGGATTCAGATTCAGAATCATCTTCAGACAATAATATCTCACGAGGCGACAGACCTGCGAGAAACGCCCGTAGTTGATTGGGGTGAAGCTCCAGGACACTGAATTTACCTGTGGATACATCAAGAAAGGATAAGCCAATTCTTTTTTTGCCAGCAAAGACACAAACCAGATAGTTGGATTCCTTGGCAGTGAGAAATTGTTCGCTCATTGCTGAGCCAGGTGTAGCTACCTCAACGACTAGCCTTTTTACAATACCCTTTGCTTGCTTGGGATCCTCAACCTGTTCACAAATAGCTACCCGGAGTCCTGCCTCCATGTACTTGTAGAGGTAGGAATCAAGGGCATGATAAGGAAATCCAGCCAGAGGAACCTTGGCAGCTTTGCCATTAGAGCGGCTTGTAAGTGTTATACCCAGGACTTTAGAAGTGATTTTGGCATCATCACCAAAGGTCTCGTAGAAATCGCCCATTCGGTAGAGCAAGATAACATCTGGGTACTTGGACTTGATCTCCAGGTACTGCCGCATGAGGGGGGTTGTATTCTCGTCCTTTTGTATGGATTTTGCTGACATTCTATCAATATAGTCTATAAATACTTATTCCGTATTAGGAATGTGGACTATAGTTCTTCTCCCACCCAGCGCCGGACATCTCCATCACGAAGGAGCAAGCCCTTACGTTCTGCAAAGTTTAGCAGGGGAAGGATATATTTCCTTGTGGTAGGGATAAACTCACGTAACTGTGCTACTGTCAATTCAGGATTACTTCGAAACCAATGCTTCAAGGCCTCTATGAAATAGTCAATCTGACTGCTGAGTAAGTGGAAATCCTTGTCAATTCGGACCAGTTCCTTATGCTGAATCATCCACTGTAGAACCGTATACTCCTGAGCATCCAAAGATTCTTTTAACTCATTCATGGAAGGCGAAGAAAAATTAGAATCATTAAAAATATTTGCAATTTTTTGTTTTGCCTGTTCATCTCCTTCGTCCAGTGTCCCCTGATGCCCAGAGAGTTGCCAGAGATCACCCTGGTTTTTAAGTAGGCCCTCTCCCAAAGCTGATGCCAGAATAAATTCACGATTGGCTTGTCCAAAATCAGTCAACTTCTCTCTTGGTAAACCCTTGCCGATGGGTTCTCTCTCATGGTAGCCCTCAAGAACCTTTTGGATCTGAGCCAGGCTAGTGACATACATTGAGTGCTTGATGAACTTTTCCTGGTGACTTTTATAGTCCTCTGATTTCTGGAGCAATGCGTGAACCTTGGACTCTGCTACACTAAGGTACCTGGCAATTTCTCTTCGACTTAGGGGGCTATCAAAGAAATCCATAACTGCATCTATCAAAGCAGATAGCTCATCTGTCTTTAGAGATTTTAGTATGGGAAGGTGTTTATCGTGCTTTTTTAACCTGTGATCCACTGCCCACAGCAATTCAGCTCCACCGAGAGTCTCCTCGGGTGACAGATACCGAATAACCATCTTTTCCTTAAAACCGGCTGAGATTGGCTCTTCAAAGAAGAATTGTGCCATCATGGTCTGTCCAGGATCGCACTGGTTTGCTTCCAGAAGATGTATCCTTGCCTCACGCTTACCTGTCCCAACATGGACATGGACACGATCGGCTTCTTTGACAGGTTTCTTCCAATGTGGCAAGACACTCAATTCTGCTACCCATGTGGGTCCAGTCTGAAACATTCCAGGACTCCCCAGAAAAGCACCCCTGCCTAGTTCTTCGACGCTGGCACCCCCGAGATTGATTGCTCCCCTATCTCCAAATTTGATTTTATCTACATCTCGATGATGGGATTGAAGTCCCCGCACGGGGAAGGAAATCTCCTGTGGAAAGAGTTCCACACTTTGACCTTTTCTCAATTCATGTGACAGTACAGTACCAGTTACGACTGTACCAAAGCCTTTTACTGAGAACACACGATCAATGGGAAGCCGAAAGACGCCTTGTCTATCCTGACTTTTTATTTCAGAGATGGTTTGATTCAGTGCTCCACGCAGGTCTTCAATTCCTTGGCCAGTAATAGCTGAGACAGGGATAATAGGAGTGTTGGGATAGCCTCTTACCGTGAGATAGTCAGCCACTTCCTCGGAAACCAATTCAAGCCAGTCAGGGTCAACAAGATCTGATTTGTTCAGAGCTACCAGAATCTTTCGAATCCCAAGGATGTGCAATATATCGAGATGCTCTCGTGTTTGGGGCATGACCCCATCATCGGCGGCAATCACCAGCATGGCCGCATCCACCGTGCTCACACCTGTCACCATGTTCTTGATGAACTTTTCGTGGCCAGGGACATCAATAAATGTGACGTCATCGCTATAGAATGCGATACCTATGTCAATGGTAACACCGCGACGTTTCTCTTCCTCGAGACGGTCTGTATCCACGCCAGTGAGGGCTTTGACCAGAGCTGTTTTTCCATGGTCAATATGACCGGCTAATCCGATAATTTTCTGCATTGTTTCTTTTATCTAACCGTAGAGCGCAAAGAGGACGCTGGTTTTATTTTTTGTGCTACCATGGCACGAGAGTTCGTTCAAATTGTAATTTATAGTGTTCACATTCTTTCTCCACAACGAATCCACAAAGTTAACGAATCTAATATCTGAATTTTTATAGCTTATTTTCGTTTCATTCGTTCTATTCGTTGTAGAACTGTTAGGCGCTTCGTGTTGCCATTTTTTTTATGATAATTTCAATTTCAATTTCAATTTAATATAAATCTCCAGATCAGGAAGAAGATGGCGAAACCAGCCAGAAATACCATGCTAATCCAGTTAAATAGCAATAATTTTGGTCCAGGTCTACCCTCTTCTGGCATCCATGGGCCTGTCACCGCCCGATAATTGATATAGGCCAGAATGGGTGCAGTCAGAAATGCCAGGGTTGTTGCCAGATCCACAAGCAGTGTCATGCCGCTCATAAAGAGACCAATAATTACCAGACTACCTCCCAGGACGATGACCATCCATATCCAGTACAAGGATTTATCATCTTTCCCGGCATACTTCTTTGGGAATACTAATTCTGTTGAACGTTTTAATACTCGAGGGAAAGCATCTGTCACAGTGAGTGTGGTACTAAACATGGTGGTCAGGGCTGCAACGGCCACAACTGGATAACTCCAGCTGCCCAGGGTAGATGTATACAAGGTTATCAGTTGACCTGCAAACGTGCTCCCAGAGGGTGAAAATGATTCACCAGTGCCATACATAATTAGCCCCCCCAGACTCAGAAAGCCAAGTGCGAGAAGCGCCGTTCCAAAATAGCCCAACCTGAAGTCAAAGAGCGAGTCAGCAACGCTCGGAGCTGAACCTGTTTCTTTGCGTCTTTCAATGGTCCAGAGTGAATGCCATACAGAAATATCGATGGCTGAAGGCATCCATCCAATAAGTGCAACCATAAAGGAGACCCCTGCTACATTCCAAAGTTGGGGCCTGATAAAATCAACTTTTGCTGATGAACCATGTCCAAACGCCGTGAGCACAGCCACAACGGTTGAGAGGGTCAAGATCACGATGATAAGTTTGATCAGCTTGTCAAGAACCCGGTATTTTCCGATGGTTAGCACCACCGCACAAACGGCCAAAATTACGGCGCTCCAGGCCAGAGGACTCAGACTGGTACCAAATATTTTGGATGCCAATCCTGCTGTTACAATGGTGACAGCTGCCTGAAGGACAAACATGGTTCCAAATGTTGGAATCAGGAAGGCTAATAGCGCCCATTTTCCCACTCGCTGATATCCATCCAGGAGACTTTCACCCATGGCAGCTGCATAGCGGGGTCCGAATTCAAAGGCAGTATATTTAAAAATATTGGCTACCACCACAACCCAGAGCAGGGCAAACCCATAATTAGCTCCGGCACGAGTACTTTGCACCAGATGGGAAACACCTACTGCAGCTCCAGCCCATAAAAGACCAGGTCCCAGTGCTTTCATACGAGATTGCCAAACAGAGGATGTGCTCATATTATGTGCTCCTAGATATTGAGATATTCAAATTGTTTAGTATGGATCTATTTCTTAAAGTTTATTCAGAGCTTGAAGAATATACTCGTCTTCCCCGACTCGAACAGCTTTGAGATCGATGGTAAAGACTTCATCAGCAATGCGACCCATGATAGCTGGATCATTGGCCCGCAAACAGCTTGAAACGCGAGCTGCCTTCATTTTTGAATGTTTTATTCCAATCCCTATGGAGGGCATTTTCTCTGATGGTGAAGCTCCGGAACCAACCTGTGATTCCGTTTCAAATATTGATAAACTTAAGTGAGCATTCTCAATTTTTCCAACCAGGATTTCAGCTCTCTTTTTGAGGGTGGCGACAGGTGTAATCATGTCCCGATAAACAGGGATATCACTCAGCCCGTCTTCTCCGAGAGAAAAAGCTTTCAAAGCTTGTAATGTGAGTAGAATCTGGGTCTTATCCGGCCGTAGCGCCCTCAAGAGGTTATTCTTTTCAATCTTTGCTAATAGGACCTGGCTACCTGCAATTATCCCCCCCTGGGGTCCACCCAGTAGTTTGTCTACTGAGAAAGTTACAATATCAACACCACTCCCCATCACTTCTGAAACCAGGGGTTCTCGCTGGAGGCCAAATTCATCTATGGGAACCAGAGCCCCGCTTCCCAAATCGGCCATAACTGGAATAGAATGTTTCTTTCCCAGCGCTACCAATTCCTGGAGTGAGACTTCCTTGGTGAAACCTGAAATCTTATAGTTTGATGTATGCACCCATAGCAGAAGCCTGGTTCGAGTCGTTATGGCTTCCTCATAATCCTTTAGATGTGTCCGGTTGGTGGTGCCTACTTCCACCAGTTTGGAGCCCGCTTTTCGAAGAATTTCCGGAATCCTAAAGGACCCACCAATTTCGACTAGCTGTCCCCGGCTTATGATGACTTCTTTGCGATCAGCTAACGTATTGAGGGTGAGTAGAACGGCGGCAGCATTGTTATTGACCAGGATTCCATCCTGAGCAGAACTGATGGACTGAATCCAGGGTCTCAGATGATCATGGCGATTCCCACGGCGACCATCGTCAAGATCAAGCTCCAGGTTGACATATCCGTCTTTTAGAGCTTCCATGGCGCTTAGCATTTTAGTACTCAGTGGAGAACGGCCGAGATTGGTGTGGATGATGACACCAGTGCCATTGACGACCTTGCGCAGAGAGTTCGCTATTTTGAGCAATTTCTTTTGGTAATTGGATTCCAGCTTGCCTTTGGGGGCTGATTTTCCCTTTGCGGCACATTCCCTCCATTCGTCAAGGAGAGTCCTTGCTTCATTTTTCTTAAGATTATGAGGCAGTTCAATATCTGCAACTGATTGAAGCAGGGCATCGACACTGGGCAATTCTGAGAGGTTTATTAAAGTGGTTGGAGCTTTCATAGATGTATTCTCTATATCGTGTTATCCTAGAATCTTAAAAAAATTGAATGCTTTGTGCACTCCGACTAGTTTGCTGGTGAATCGCCTTATAAATCTATCAATAGTTTAATTGCAAAACCGATGACAGCAATGGTTACCACATGCTTTATAAATTTATGACCTTTTTTAATGGCTACATGAGTACCCGCCCATGCGCCTATTATATTTCCCACGCCAAGCATGGCCCCCATGGCCCAATTGACCTGCCCATTCCAGGCAAAAATGCCCAATGCTATTGCAGTAAAGAAGAAAATGATGGTAAGTTTAACGGCATTCCCGTGAACCAAATTGATATTCTGCCAGAGAAGCACAGACAGGACAAGGAAGCCAACGCCAGCCTGAATGTATCCACCATAAATCCCCACAAAAAAATAGGCAATCCCAGGGCCCACCCAGGCTCCAACATAGGATTCAGGATTGAGGAGATCTCCCTCGTTTCTGCTGGAAGAAAATAGCGTAAAGAGAGACATGCCGATCATAACCAGTGCCAGGCTTAGTTTAAATTGGGAATTACTCACCTGGGTAGCGAGCCAGGCGCCGGCGATTGCACCTGGCAGAGTGAACAGGGCTGCCTTGAGGGCAAACTTGCCAGGATACACTTTTTTCTTCATAAATCGACCCACTGCGAAGGTGTTTTGCATCAGGATAGCGAGACGATTTGTGCCATTGGCAATATTGGGGGGTAAGCCCAGAAAAATGAGGAGTGGTAGTGTCAGAAATGACCCACCACCAGCTAGGACATTGATAAAGCCAGCAATGGCACCTATCACGAGCACAGCCACAAGATTTAGGGGGGTTAAATTCTCAAGCATGGAAGCACCTTAATTGATACGAGGGTCAAATGCCATTACAAATTAAATATCTACTAGCTTGATATCTGAGTGTTGAGGAATACCCCTGCACCACTACCTGGGCTATGAATCAGGCTATTCAAAAACGCATTTTTGGATAAAAAAAAGGCTGCCCAATGGACAGCCTTTAGATGGTTCGGGTAGGTATAAAGCCTAGAAATCGCGTTGCTCTTTGATTCTGGCTTTTTTCCCGCGCAGTTTACGAAGGTAGTACAGCTTGGCGCGACGTACTTTACCGCGACGCAATACTTTCACACCTGCAACAGTGGGAGCATGAAGAGGAAATATTCTCTCAACACCTACACCATTTGAAATTTTTCTTACTGTAAATGTGGCAGTGATGCCTTTACCTGTACGGGCAATAACATTGCCCTCATAGACCTGAATTCTTTCTTTCTGGCCCTCGATAACTTTTACATCAACTGCAACAGTATCACCTGGTTTGAAATCAGGCAAATCAGTTTTTAGC
>JABMOS010000042.1 GCA_013203185.1 Fidelibacterota bacterium
AATTGTTACTAATTAGTCTGGTAACCTCGTTGGCTTTTAGCTTTGCTTTTGCAGAGATTGGACAAGCCATTGGTGAGGACGACACCCAGATTGGCCGGATCAAAGCCAAGCTGGAGAACAATGGAACATTAACCCCATCTGAAAAAGATTTAGCGTGGGACAATGGCTTATTTGAGGAGCAAGTCGCTCCTCCAGCCTATTACATTGCAAGCGATTTACGTACTGCATATCTGGAAGAAGGTTTTGAAACCTGGCCACCAGTTGGTTGGACATTAGATCCAGCAACTGGTGATGGTGCCTGGTTACAGGGCGATGGAACGACTCATGGTCCTGGATCGGTGGTGGATGGAACATCTGCTGCATGGTTTAATGATTATGACTATTCCTCTGGAACTGCAGGTTCCATGACTTCTCCAGCCATTGACCTATCAAGTGCAACCGCACCAAGATTGGTTTTCTGGTATTGGGATTCAGGTAGCTCTGATGCTATAGACGTTTTAGCCTCCACTGATGGAACGACATTTACATCAGTATATACTACACCTACTGCAGTTACACCTTGGACTGAGACAATTGTTGATTTGACTACATATGCTGGAAACGCAACTGTTTATATCAAATTTGCTGCTACCAGTGTATGGGGAACCTCGAATCCGCATGTTGATGCATTCTCAGTTTTGGAAGCACCTACAGATCCTATCATTGGACTGTCTGCAGCTGCCCTTGATTTAGGTGGTGTTATTTTAGGTATGTCTTCTGATGCAGTTTTAACTATTTCTAATACTGGTGGTGCAGATTTAAACATCACTGATATCTCTGCAGACAATGCAGCCTTTACTGTAGACGTTGCTACTGGTGTTGTTGCACCAAATGCAACCCTTGATGTAACTGTAACTTTTACTCCTACGGCATCCATGGATTACACAGCTGACCTGAGCATCACTTCTGATGATGCAGGCTCTCCTGCTGTTGTCGCTCTGACTGGCTCAGGCGCTCCTACATCAGGCGGTCCTGATGCAGGTGGATACGCATGGGTTAACAGTGTTGATGCCGAAGGTCCAACTTTTGCCTGGATCGATACTGTGGGTGCTACAGATGCTGTTATTGCCAACGGTGATGACTATCGCGGCACAATTGATCTTCCTTTTGAATTTAGATTCTATGGAAATATTTATACCCAGATCACAGCCACGACAAATGGCTGGATCGGCATGGGACCCTCTACTGGCTATAGCAGCTCCTATTGGACCAATACGGTGCTTCCAAGCTCAACATCACCTGACAATATCATTGCCCCATTGTGGGATGATTTTAAGGCTGGAGATGCTCCAGGAAGTACAAGCTCCTCACATGGTACCATTAAGTATATAACATTGGGAACCGAACCAAATCGCAAGTTTGTTGTGATTTTCGACGAAATCGTGCGCGGATCCTCTGATACTGATTATTTCAGTTTTGAAGTTATTCTTGACGAAGCTACCAGTGATATCACGATGCAATATCTTGATGTTATTGGAAACAGCTCTGCCAACAATGGTGTTGGCGGTACAATTGGTCTAGAAAACGCCGATGCAACTATTGGTTTAGAATATTCCTATAATGGCTCTCCTCAGATGGTTTATGATGAGACAGCCATTCACTTCATCGCTCCTCCACCACCATCACTTCCCAACATGGTTCTGGATATGATGACATTGGACTTCGGTACAGTGCCAGCTGGTGGTTCAGCCCAGGCTGATATTATGATTACAAATAACGGAAGTGGTGACCTTGTCGTATCAGGTGCCACAGTAGCAGCTCCTTTCTCAACTACCTTTTCAGGTACCATTGCTGAGAATAGTTCTGCCACAGCGACTGTTTCTTTTGACCCAGCCGCTGCCGGTAATTTTGCTGAAACGCTGACCTTTAATGTCACAGGTGAATTCACTGGCGATAATACAGTTGCCGTTAGTGGTGGTGCCTTTCCAGCAGACTTTGTACTGGAAGATTTTGAAGGATTGAATTTTCCTCCAAATGGATGGATGATTGTAGATGTTGATGGTGGAAGCGCTATCAACCCCGCTCTTTCCTACATAGATCCTTTCTCAGGAGAGGTTGCTGCTGAAGGTATGGGTTGTGCAGATGATTATCTCATCACACCTGCCCTTACAATTCCAGCTGGCTATGCAGATTACTCATTCTGGGTTGGACAAGAATCCGTCAGTTATCAGAACTCGTTTGAGATCATGGTATCAACGACTGGAACAGCGACCACTGACTTTGTTCAAGTGGCTGATTTCCCAATGTACACTCGTGGTGCAACAGACTGGACCATGGAGAGCGTGGATCTGTCAGCGTATGCCGGACAAGAAGTCTATGTTGCCATGCATGTTTATTATAGTGAATCCCAATATTATGGATTCGGTTTTGATGATATCCTCATGCCACCATTGGCTCCAACTTCAAATACACCATTCTTCTCTGAATACATTGAAGGATCAAGTAATAATAAAGCCGTTGAAATTTATAATGCAACGGGTGCAGAGATTGATCTCTCAGATTACGCCATTCTCAGATATAACAATGGTGCCACAACAGGCGCCGATTCAACATCTCTCACCGGTACACTGGCAGCAGATGACGTTTATGTTATAGCAAATGCAAGTGCCATCGCTGAGATCCTGGCACTTTCTGATGAGACTGGTACCGTCACATATTACAATGGTGATGACCATTTAGCTCTCATATGGGATGCTAATGGTGATGATGTTTTTGATATTGCCACAGAAGTGATTGATGTTATTGGTCTTCTCGGTGAAGATCCAGGTAGTGCCTGGGATGTTGCCGGTGTTGTAGGCGCAACTGGCGAACACACACTGATGCGCAAACCAACTATTTTGACAGGAAATGCCGATTGGGCTACTTCTGCAGGAACTACTGCTGAAGATTCTGAATGGCTAGTCTTCGAACAGAACTACTGGTATGGACTAGGATCTCATAACCAACCCTATTCCATTCCTGGTGATGACTGCTCAATGCCTTTTGCTCTGACCCTTCCAGTAGTTGGTGAAGCTGGTAGTTCAGATGGTTTTGCAGACGACTACTCCCTTTCCAGTACCAGTTATATGAATGGTATTGATATTGTTTATGCTTTCTCTATTCCTGAAGATGGCTCCATTAGTGGAAGCATCGTTGATGGTGGCGGTCAGTGGACTTCCATGATCGTTCTAGATGCTTGTCCAGATGATGTGGAGGTTGAAGTAATTGCCCAGGGTAGCGGATCAAGTGGAGGTTCATTTGCAGATGAGGCTATCAGTGCGGGAGACTATTTCTTAGTCATTTCAAACTGGCCTACGCCTAATGATTTTACCTATACATTTGATCTATCATATATGGTCGGTCCTCCTCCTATGGTTGACTTTATTGTTAGCGATATGTGGTCTTCCAGTGATACAGTCTATGCTGAGGTTACAAATCAGGGTGATGCTAATTCACAAGGTTGGATTGGTGGCGGAACTGACTACCATGGTTGGTTCTTAGATAATGAGTACCTTGGTTATGCCACAGGTCCTGCTCTCGCAGCAGGCGCAAGTGAGGTATTTATCCTTACAGGTTTTAACTGGGACGCTCTTGGTGCCGGTACCTTTGAAGCTGGATTTATGGCAGATGTTGATAACGATACAGAAGAATCAGATGAGACAAATAACTTTGATTCTTTAGATGTCACTATTGCCTACCCACCTCTGGTACCTAGAAATCTTGAAGCCTCAGCAATGTTCACATCCATTAGTCTCAATTGGAATCCAGCACCACCGGCTCCTGAAGTGGCAACACGTGGTCTGAACTTGGGTACAGCAAGATCCATTGCCGTGGCAAACGATATGGCGAAACCTTCAAGAGCAGAAAATGCTCCTGAAATTCTTGCCATGAAACAAGCTGCTCAAGCAGAGATTACCGCTTTTCAAATGAAAACCGCATCATCTACACGCGATCTTCGAGAAGTTGGTGACACCTGTGAGGATCCACTTGCTCTAACCCTGCCAGCTGTTGCTATGACGGGTGCCTCAACTGGATTTGCAAATGACTATACCGGTGGACTCTATATGGGTGGAATTGACATTGTCTACGCCTTTTCCATTCCAGAGACCGGTGGCATTTCTGGTGATATCGTCGATGCTGGTTATGAATATACTGGTATGTTTGTCTTTGATGGTTGCCCAGATGCAGGCGGAGCCATTATTGCACAGGGTACTGGATCAAGCGGTGGTTCGTTTGCTAACGTGCCAATTGGTGCTGGTGACTACTTCCTGGTTGTGTCAAATTGGCCAACCCCGAATGAGTTTACCTATACCTTAAACTTAACCTTCACGGCTGGTGCAGTTCCTGCTCCTGATTTTGTGGTTTCTGATATGTGGTTAGACGGAACAACAGTCTACGCTGAAGTTACCAATCAAGGTGATATGGATTCACCTGGATACTTTGGAACAGATTATCACGGTTGGAGTCTTGACGGATCCTACCTTGGTGCTTCTACAGGTCCAGCTCTGGCAGCAGGCGCAATTGACACCTTTGCCCTTGAGGGTTTTGAATATGCAAACCTCGGTTCTGGTACATTTGTAGTACAACTAGAAGCTGATGTAGATGGTGATGTCGCTGAAAGTGATGAAACCAACAACATCGCCACACTAGATGTTGTTATCGATGATCCAGATTACGTCCCAGCCTTTAACATCTATCGTAATGATGTTTTGATTGTTGAAGGTCTTGCACCAGTCGATTTCGCATTTAATGGTGCATATATTGATGGCGGTCTCGAGCCTGGTGATTATTGTTATACCATCACTCAAGATCTAGCAGATGAAACCGAATCTGGTGCATCAAATGAAGCCTGTGCTTCAGTTACACCTATGCCACCCATGGACTTGATGGGAACCGCTGCTGATGCAGTTGTTGAACTGTCCTGGGCAGCACCACTGGTTGTTGAAACCGGTTGGTTGGGTTACCATGATGGTACTTTTGAAAACAGTCTGGCCTCCACTGAAGGTGGTGCCGGAATTGCTACCTTATTTCAGCCACTCATTTATCCAGTGAGCGTGGACTCAGTGAGATTCCACACCAGTGGAACTGGTTGGGAAATGGAAGCAGAAGTCTATCTCCTGGCAGATGACGGAACAACAGTCCTTGATGGACCATACACCGTTAATGGTGTTGAAGATGGTTGGATCACCATTGATAACGTTGACTTCACACTTACATCAGGTGGATTCATGCTGGCTACATATAACGTAGCAGCAGGTGGTCCATACGTGAGTGTAGATATGGATCACTATCTAGGTAACGTGTATTTCGGACACCATACCACTGGCTTTTCTGAGCTGGGAAGTCTTGGTTTCGAAGCAGTTGCATTTCATGAAGCATATGTGAATTATGATGGAACTGCCGCACTGTTGTCTGCAAGTGTATTCGATGATGAAACACCTGCTAGTTTAGGAACGCCTGTTAAGACACAGACGTTTGCTGCAACTGCTCCTGAACGAAAAGTGCTTCATACAAATAGAACCAGATATATGGGCAACCAGGATGCAAGCGCAACGCGTGAACTGGTTGGCTACAATGTGTATCGAGGAACTGACCCAGAAGATCTAAGCTTAGTAGCCACATCCACAGAAACATTCTATACAGACTTAACTGTAGAAAATGGAATGACATATTTCTATTTGGTTGCTGCTGCATATGATCCTGAGGGCGAATCCTTACCAACAAACATGATCGCATTAACACCACTTGGTTCCGTGGGCATCCCATACTTCAGCGATTTTGAAGCTGATAATGGTGGCTTTAATGGTAGTGGTGAGTGGGAATGGGGAGTACCAACCTTTGCGGATGGTCCCGATTCTGCCTATAGCGTAACAAATCTATGGGGTACCGTCTTAGATGGTGACCATCCTAACTATAGTAATTCATGGTTAATCCTACCCTTCGATCTTTCGACGGCGGGTGGAACTGCGGATCTAAGTTTCGCAGCCTGGTTTGATTTAGAAACCAACTATGATTATGGTTATGTAGGTATCGATCATGATAATGATGGCATGTATGATATCCTGGCTGAGTACAATGGGAATTCAGGTGGTTGGATAGAGGAAACTCTCACAATCCCTGCTTCACATTTGACCTCATATGCCAAGATTGCTTTTATCATGACATCAGATCTCTCAGTAACGAATCCTGGTCTTTATATCGATAACGTAAGTGTGGAGAACACACCTTCTGGTATACTGACGGGTGTTGTTACATCTGCCTATAATGATGCAACGATGGCTGACGCTCTGGTACTTGCCATAGAGACAACAACACTTGCTGAGCATGGTATGCTCACTGCAACAGATGGATCATATATGATGTATCTGCCAGTTGGAACCTATGAAGTTGGATTTGGTCATGAAGATTACTTCCTGTCAGAACTGACTGAAGTTGTTATCACACTGGATGGAACAGTGACTCTTGACTATGCAATGTCTCCAAATGTTTCTGCACCATCGAACTTGATGGCTCAAGAAACAGATGGTGGTGTCCAACTGAGCTGGGACCTCTTCTCTGGAAATGAAGGAGAAGAAGGTTTTGAGAGCGGTGGAATACCATTGGATTGGACGACCATTGATGTCGATGGTGATGGCTACAACTGGATGGCAGTTGAGGGCTTCGCCCATACTGGAGATTTCTCCGTAACGAGTGAGTCATATAGAAATGGTGTCGGCGCATTGACTCCAAATAACTTCCTCATTACTCCTCAGTTTGAGATTGGTGAAGGAACAACCCTGTCATTCTGGGTTGGTGCAGTTGATGCTGCATGGTATTTCGAACACTTCAAACTGATGCTTTCAATTGCTGGTACAAATCCAGAAGATTTTACTGTAGAACTTCTGGACTATACCCTTGCAACAGATGCATGGACAGAAATTGTAGTTGACCTTTCAGCATATGCTGGATTCTCTGGTTATGTATCCTGGGTCCACAACGAGATCACAGATGTCTATAGCTTCAACGTTGATGACATTTCAGTTGTGAGTGGTGACGGTCTTGCTCTAGTGAGCAATACTTTCGATACACCTGAAGATCTAGAACGCTTCCAGATTTCTCCTTTCAGAATCACTGAGGATATGACGGAAGAAGAGATTCAAGTCAGATATGATGAGTTTGAGAATGAAGAAACTTCAAGCTCCTTAAGGTCTGAATTGTTGTTCTTCAAGGTCTATAGCAATGTAGACGGAGCAGGATGGAATATGATCGGAGCTGCCAATGATGGTTATGCGTACTTCGATGAAACGCCATTGGCTGGTCAATCAGTTGAGTACAAGGTGACAGCACAGTATGATATCGCTGAATCCGACTTCTCAAATACTGTTCAGCTCCAGGTTGTAGGTGTAGATGAGCTAGGTGTTCCAAATACCTTTGCACTACATCAGAACTATCCTAATCCATTCAACCCAACCACATTAATTCGCTATGAACTGCCTGAGGCAGCCTACGTGCGGATCGTGGTTTACAATGTTCTTGGTCAGAAGGTTGCAACACTGGTAGACCAGAGCATGAATGCAGGATATTATGATATCAGTTGGTCAGGTACGAACGATCTCGGTTCAAGCGTATCATCTGGTATTTACTTGTATCGTATAGAATCTGAAAAATTCAATGCAGTTAGAAAGCTCATGTATTTGAAATAATCAGATCAGTATAGCTTGATAGAAAAGGGCTGCTCTTTTGAGCAGCCCTTTTTTTTATAAAATGTTCTTCCAGCAACAGAATTACCCTGATGGGAGAGCTTGATGCCAATTGATACAAATCAAATAGTTATAGATAATTAACAAAAAGAGATTGGTTTGTTATGGACTGCTAACTATTTTCGCTCCGTGAAATATTTTAGCACTATACTCTTAATGATGATCCTGGTAACCAACAGCTTTGGGAATGCTACCTTGAGTAGCTTCAGTGGTTATTCAGATGAGTCCCGTATCATTATTCAATGGAGCACCTCCGTAGAACAAGGTCTGGATGGTTTTGAAGTCCAACGAAGTACGGATGGTCATACTTTTTTTGAAATCGGATTCCTCCATGCCCAGGGTCAAAAAAGTGGTTATACCTTTATTGATGATTCCATCATAGCTAAGGTTTCAGGCCGTAATTATTTCTACCGTTTAAAAATTATGAATAACGAGGGTAGCTCTCAGTTGAGTGAAGTGATTAGCATTCAATCTACATTGGATGTTGTACCACGTACCTGGGGTTCTTTAAAAGCTCTCTTTAAATAGAATCAACTTATAATTGGAATAATTACTATCCGCTATGGCGGATTTTTTGTTTTATTCGGGCTTTGGAAAATACATTCAACATACCAAGCTGTGTCTTACTTCGAGAGCACTTCGATGAACTCAGTATGCCACCTCAGCCTTCAGTAGATACTCCGGAGACTGAGCTTGTCGAAGTTGGAGGTGGGGGTGCAGGAAGTTCAAGAGCTCCGAAAATTATAAGCCTTTAATGACACTCCAGAATAGTTCTAGCAGGTTCCACCAGATAGCGATACCCATTATACAAGGTATAAAAGCCATAGATGATGACAGAAAGCGCAGCAAGCTGTGTCATGATATGTCGGAATTTGAGTTTTTTAAAGAGACCCACAAAAAAGCCCAGACTAAATAGGGCAGGCAAGGTACTCATGCCGAAAATGAACATCACCAGTGCACCATAGATGGGACTGGCTGTACTGGCTGCTGTGATAGCAAAGAAATACACAAAACCACAAGGCAATAACCCATTGAGCATTCCCAGCAGATAGAATCCCAGGAGTGACTCGCTTTTCAAGAGATTTTTGAAGGTGACTTGATACCATGTCGAGCTGGCAAAGGAAGTTTCAAATAATTTCAATACATGCAGTTTGCCCAGGAGGGAAAGTCCTGCAATTACCATGGCTATCCCCGCTACAATCCATAAAATACCATTGGTTGTATTGTTAAACACAACCACACCACCCAGGATTCCGAACACGGCACCTAGCACAGTGTATGTTGTGACTCTGCCCAGGGAGTAGAGTAGGTGTGAAATAGCCTGAGCCGCTTTGCTGCGATCCTTTTCAAGACCAGCTGTTGAATAGGCGATGACGATACCACCACACATCCCAATACAATGGCCAAAGGATCCCATAAAGGCGATAGTAATAATGGATATAATATTGACGGTTTCCATTATTTCTCCTGAAGTTGAGCGCGATAACTCAAATTTGCCATGGTTTCACCCTTCAACATGGCCTGTTGCATGACAGCGAAAGCAATCAGACCCTCTCGATAGGTCCTGTAAGCCCCAAATCCGTACGACATGGGCGTTTGATCCATTCGACTATACCATGCAACTTTTCCATCGATCCACTCGTCAGTGGGCAAATCCTTGACCCAAATGATGACTTCGTCCTGGAAGGGTTTGTCACTTAGCCAGGCTGCCATACAACCATGATCATCAAAAAACCAGGTCTTGCCATCTGGAGCCACTACCTGGGAGGCAAAATTCAGATTATTGATAAGCATCCCGCATTCACCACATTGAAATTTACCCGGAGTCATCCTAACAGAATCTCGAGTTGAATTTCCCTCATAAACCACCGTCATCTGCTGGGATTTTCCCACCAAAGAAAAAATGGTAATGATGACCAAAATGAGGACAAGAATAACAATGATTGGTTTGATAGTTTTCAAGATTTACCGCCAGATGAATCTACACATTGAATCGATCTATTCCTCAGTAGTATAATCCAACTCCGTGGAGAGTCGATATCGCATGACACGCTGGTGCCTGGTATCAGCTATATAAACTATTCCATTGGCATCTACTGCCACACTTCGTGGACCATCGAGAATATCTGCGACCTCAACCTGAAAGGTTGTATCTCTGTTGATATATTCATATTCTGATCCAACCAGGATTGAGTCCCTATATGTGGAATCCACCAGAACACGATTCATGCCAATATTATAGGTGAATCTCCCAGATGGATTGAACTGCTGAATCCGATCGTGACCTGTGTCAGCCACATAAATATTTCCCAAAATATCAAGACTTACATCTGATGCCCTATCATAGCGTTCAATCTCCATGATATCATCTTCACCATATTCGAAACCAGTACTTCCACCAACTTTATGGACACTAAAATTTTCACCCCATTGTGTGTAGAACAGAGCGCCATCTTTCCCATGGGTCATGCCCCGAGGATCATTTACTGTCCCATTTCCAGTTCCAGGAGAAACAGCACGTCCGGCAATTTTCCCCTCATAGACCAATATCTGATCTCCTTCTCCTGTCAACAGGAGTGCCATAGGAACATATTGAAGATCTAGAATGGCATTTGAATTCGCATCAGCTACAAAACACTGATCACCCCTACTGCTTACACCGGTGACATGAATATTTGATGGATCTATAAAATATCGGGCAACCTGAATGGCTTCCAGACTGTCCCCAGCATCCCAAAAAGCACGTGGTGCCAGCCAATAATCAAGATTCTCATCAGACCATCTAATTGAATCAATAGACCAATCCTGCTCCTGGAGCGTGTTGATAGAATCGAAACCAACGACCCACAGGCTATCACCAGTTGGCGATTCAAGTCTTACCATGATGGCCATAGAATCCACACCCACATTATTAAGATATTGATTCCAGACCATGAGACGATTGCTGCTATCTGCTATAAACAGGTTGAGGCGTGCATCCTGATCAATAGCGTGTGGTAAAATACCAGCTCCAGTTTCATCAGTCAGATTGGACAAAGCCCCAAAATGATTTCCAAAGTCGTCATCGATGACTTCCTCACCAGAAGCAGTGATGACATGAATAGCAGCCCGGTCTTGATCAGCTACAAAAACGTAGCCATCGGTCCCAATCACAATATCCCAGGGACTGGAAAATGTATAGCCATTTGAAGCATCCCAATCCGGACTGATACGTATATAGGATGTATCTCCAGCGCCAAAAACAGGGTCGAATTCTGTTGTTTCAGTAGGCAGGTCAACCTTAATGCCACAAGCGGTGATGACCAAAACCAGCAGCAATACTGAAATGGTTTGTTTAAGGTATGCCATTAGAACGACCACCCCAGGCTGATGTGTTCAGAGCGATTTAAATCAGACATGTCGGCATATGAATAGCCAAAACTAAAGCCAGACCATTCAATCCCCAGACCAACAGTCCAGGAGCGTACTTCATCACTAAAATGGAAGCCACTTCTGAGAAATAGCATGTGGTGGAATCCATATTCAATCCCCAATGAGATATTTTCAGCATTATCCACAGGGTGATTGAGCTGAATAGAGCTGGTTAATTCCTGGCTGGTTGATTGGAGCCATTCGTGGGCCACACCAAGACGAAAAATTGTGGGGGGAGCAAAGGATTCGTACTCTACTTCAGTTGTGTCTGAATTGGCATATTTCCCATCTGGACCTGCTGGAGAGCCAAAGTTTAGGAGGGATACTGCAAAACGTAAATCTTTATAGCCTGTCCGATAATAGGTTCCCAGATCAACAAGCACACTTCGCATTCTCAAATCGGCCAGTTGCTCTTCTACAAGCTTGGTGGTGATGCCAAATGAAAAGCGGTCTGTCATTCGCAGGGCGTAGGTGAGCCCCAAAAGCATATCGCCATAATTGAAATATTCACCTGTTCCATCAGGTCTGTACTCAGTTGTAATTTCGGTAGGCGGTGCATATAGGGCCAACGCACTAAATCCCAGGTGATGCACACGGCCAAACTTCCAGACCCCGGCAAAACTACTCAACTGAAAGTCTGCAATCCATTGGCTCTTATCTACCATGATGCTCATGGTTTCATCCACCTGGGCGGCACCGGCAGGATTCCAGAAAAGACTGGAGGCATCATTGGCGATGGCAGTATAAGCGCCAGCCATTCCATGGGCACGTGCACCAATCCCAATCTTGAGGAATGAAAAGGACGATGTCCCGGCTCTTTGACCCCCTAGACTGGGAAACAAATTCCCCTGAGCAGCAGCAAATTGAGCCGACATAACCAGTGCTATTATGATCAGTCCACGGCGCATTAGAATCTCACACTCATGCCCAACTCAATAGTTCTGGGAATAGAATAGCGACCTGGATTATAATTGGGATCAGGACTGTTGATGAACCCATAGGAATAGATTTCACCTGGATCGTAGCCTTGGCCAGTAAAAGGATTTATGCTGGATGGACGCTTCACATTGAAGAAATTCTCAATTGTACAATAGGCCTTTAACTCGAGACCACTTACCTGAAAATATTTATTTAGCTTGAGATCAACTGTTGTAAAGGGATCAGCAGTTTCAGAGTAGGGGGTATCACTTTTGCTCTGCCCCTCATAGTAGAACTTCCCATCTTCCTCGCGGATAGTAATATTCTCCATACCAGTGTAACGACGACCTGCTTGATACTCGATACGTGCTGAAATGCCCCAATCTGTAGGGAGTCCTAATCCAAATAGGTGAAGCTCATCTTTTTTACCAACATTGAAGTGCAAATTGGCGAAGACACTAAATGGTTGATCCCACCGCAAATAATTCTCACCCAGGGGCTTCTCATCGAGGCGTCCTGCTTCAACCAGGAGGTTGTCCAGAGGCGTGGAACTCTTACCGGTGGTAAAGCTGTAGCTCATATTGACATCAGCGGAGAAAAATTTAGCAAAACGACGCTTGAACTTCATTTCAATGCCGCGTGAACGGGCATAATCCATATTGATATAGATGAGATAGGAAAGATGACCATAGCGAGGATTGAAAAGAGTGACCCGCTGGCTGGTTTCGTAATCAAACATATCCTTGTAGAAGGCTTTGACCTCTAATACCTGATTGGCATCAAATTTATGCTTTATCCCAATTTCGTACGCCACCGTAGTCTTGGGAGAAAGGTTGGGATTGCCAAAGAGCTGGTAGGTTGCCTCTGCAGATGAGCGCAGCTTGGCATAGACATAATTAAATGTAGGTAGCTGGGAAAAATGGCCATAATTGAAATACAATACATCAGAGTCAGTAACCGGATGAGATATGCCCAAACGTGGACTTAAATGCCCCTTTGCTCTACCTCCTGCAAACTCAAAGGTCTCAGCATAAAACTTTGCCCGAGCGGCATCGGTGATGGTCAATACAGAGCTATCTGCCACAGCTTCTTCAAGATATTGCCCTGGGAACCAGTAATCATAGCGGATACCCAGATTGGCAATCATTCCATCAAAAGTAATGCGATCCTGAATATAGAATGATCCATAGTCAGTGGTGACATTCCAGAAATCATAGTTGCGACCCAGTCCTGATTCACCCAGCCATGGTGAGTCAATATCAATGACCTGAAGTTCTGAGCGTTTGTGCTCCACGCCTGCTTTATAGCTGTGACGTTTGGATGGCTGATAGTTAATATCTGCATCAATGGAAAAGTTATCTGAGTAATAGTCATACCAGTCAGCGGCATCACCGTGATCCCAGAATTCGTCCCCATAAGCAATATCGATTTCGCCATCAATACCCAGGAGATAGTAATTAATTGGGTCTGTGTCTGTGGTTTGCTCGTACTCTGTCCAGTGCTTGTTTTGAACAGCTGAATGAATATTGGTAAAAAAGCGACCCATGGTGATCTCATAAAAGAGTTTTGATGAGAGGGTATGGGTGTATTGAAGGGAGCTAAGGATAGCTTCCTGGGTAATGGTATTGTAATTGTTCAGGATGTATTGATACCTGTATGGAAATCCCCATCCCTGATTAATGTTCAAGGAATAATCATAGGAGACACTGAGTTTTTTCTGACTGTTAATATGCCAGGTCAATTTGTAGAGTCCATGCCAATCATTGCGCTGACGAGGGGCCAAACCCTCCATCCAGGATTGGGAGGGAAATAGATCGTCAGCCTGTGGTAAATAAGAATTGTCCAGATTCATATATCCATTCAGGAAAAAGCTGAATTGTCCAGGAATCTTTAATCCCAGGGCATTTAAAGCTCCAGAGAATATTTCAGGACCGCTCAATGTGAATTCAATTCTATCCTTGGTGAAAGCCTCCCAGGGTAACTCCTTCAAACCAAAATGATCACTGGAATAGGAGAGTGTTCCATGGTAATCCTGGGATCCCTCTTTAATTTTTATATTGATAATGCCGGACATGGCCTGACCATACTCGGCATTAAAGCCACCCGTAATCACTTCCATTTCTTCAATGGCATCCACATTCAAATACAGATTGGTGGCACTTCCTGAGAGGGGGTCTTTGACTGACATGCCATCCACAATAAACATGGATTCATCGACGCGGCCACCACGGATATGTATTTCGTTATCCTGTGAAGTGATCCCCGCCTGCTCGGCCAGGACATCGCCCACATTTTCCACAATATTCATTTTCAGGTCATCAGAAGTGAGCCTGACACTGGACGAAGTCTGGTCCACTTCAAAGAGGGGACGCTCACCCTCAACAACCACTTCCTGCCCCAGGGCCAGGGTGGTTTGTTCCAGTTCGATTTCCACATAGGCTGGTTCAGCAATGGTTACAATGGTGTTCGTTTTCAAAACAATCTTATACCCGATCATGGAAAATTGTATATCGTAGGTACCAGGAGACATACCTGCTAATCTGAAGCGACCCTCCAGATCTGTGGCGCTGCCATAGTAGCTTCCCTTAATAATGACATTTACACCAGGAAGGGCCTCACCTGAGATAGGATCGGTCACACGACCTTCAATAACGCAGTTGCCCTGCCCGAAGACCGAGAATACCATGCAAAGAAGTACGACAAGTGTAATGAGACTCCGCACTATTCGAAGACCTCAAACAGGAGATAATCCATGATTGGAATAATATTTTCGTTTCCGTCACACAAATGGAGAGGCAAGCTAAAAAAGATGGATTGTCCAGATCCAGATGAAGGTGTAAAAAGTTGTGCCACGGGTGGATTACCAGTCCAGGCATCATTGGAATTGCGAGCATCTTGTAGAACAAACAGATCCTGGCTGGTCTCTCCATCAATGAGATTGGCAGGATAATAAGCGCTGACCCGGCGGGCAATGAGGCTGGATGTCTTTAAGGAAAGACTCGGCAGTATTACAGTCGAATCTGTTACACTCAAGTCCACCATATTTATGTCCAGACCTGTGATCATGCGTCCTGATGGATTAACTACCCAGTTTGAGTCTATGCTGGTGAAGGTATAATCAGTGTCAATGAAAATACTGGAGATAAAAACGTTTCCTCCTGCTTCCAGGTAGGTACGCAAGGCACCATCAGCTCCAGATAAGGAGGGAGCTTCTGAATAGTGGTACCAGACAACTGTTTTGAAATAATTGAACATGGCCAACTGGTCTGTTGTCGCTCCAGGTAAGGCTTTTTCATCAAAGCCCAATTCAAGCTCAGAATAATTGCCCATGCCTACCAATGAATCCAGAATTTCCGTGTAGAAGGTATGGGTTGAGCCATCATCGAGTTTGTAGTCATCAATCAATAGGATATCTCCAACAGGTTCAACCACGCGCCACCCATTGGGAGATGCGTTATCTGTGGAGTCTGGAAACTGCAAGAGATTACTAAATGCCCCTGCTGTGTCTATAGCTTGTACGAAAAAAGTATGCTCACCAGGTGGGATATCAGTCAGGGTCACACTTGAAACATTGCCAGGGCGATAATTCCAATTGCTGGTGGTATCTAACCGGAAGCGAATCTGATTGATGGTTTCCAATCCATCAATATCACTTACCGACCATGCAAAAGTCCGTGTGGGGTAGGTAACATGAGTGACATTGGGATTATTGCCTGCAGTGGGATTGCTGCTGTTGGCAAATTCAATTTCTGGACGTGAATTGGCTACAGGTATTCTCAAAGTCGCCGGAGACGGATCTAGGGCGCCTAGATTGTCTTCGGCCTTGACTTCAAATAGGAATTCATCGTATGCAATTTGAAGTGGGAGAAAGAAAGTGTCTGTTTCAGACATGGTTCGGGTCCAGGTATCTTCAAAATTCCAACGATAGTGATAGGCTACCACTTCCCCATCGGGGTCTTCTCCCCACCAATGCATGACCTGGAAACTGGTGGTTGTATCAGCCATATGTCGGGTAAAAATAAAAGTAGTGTCTGCTGTGGTATCAGATAGAACCGTATCAATACGATCCGGGGCAAACGTCAGAAACAGGTGTGTCTCAGGAGTGGCATTGCCCAACCCATCTGATGGAAGATCCTCCAGGAAAGGATTGTCAAGAGACTCGCAAGTCATGATAAATGAAAACATAAACATCATGAGGACGCCTGCGCTTATGTTGTTTCTTAATTTCATCATAACAGTTGTTTCTTAATTATTAGGTGTACCCGCCTGATGTCAGACACCAGGCGGGAAACACGTCAGTACTATTTCAAGTAGGTCATTTTTCCTACCATCTGCTCTGTTCCTGCTACCATACGATAGAAGTACAGACCTGATGATACAGGACGACCCTTTTGGTTTAATCCATTCCAGACAACCTGATAGTCACCAGCGTTCAGTGATTGATCCACCAGGGTGGTCACAACCTGTCCAAGTTGGTTGTAAATCACCAGTTGGACTTGCTGTGCCTCAGGAATACGGAAGGCAATATTGGTTGTTGGGTTGAAGGGGTTGGGATAGTTGCCCAAAGCATACCCTTCAGGAACCACTGCATTATCAATAGCGGTGGTATTTAGAATCAGATCTGTCTCATACAGCGGAACCAGTTTGTAGGTTGATGAATCTGCGTAGCTACCATAGTGATGGTAAACCCATCCACGAACTTCATCATACAAGGATCCAGCAGGAGGCAGGATATAGTTGGAAAGACTGTCTGAGTCGTCATCCACAAACACACCACCACTGCCATCATCAATGACCATGATATCAAAGTTGGTAGGATTGAGTTCAGTAATAACTGCATCTTCAACCTTTACAACCACATTGCCCCACTGCTCGGCAGTAGTAGGCCAGCGGAGGTCACCGGTAGGAATTACAGGTTCTTCAGGCACTGCTAAGCCAATGTCCAGAATATCAATCTCAGTTGTGATCCACAATTCAGTCATATTTGAAGCATGTGTTCCCTCATGAGTATCAAACTCGAGGATTCTGCCTGACAATTCAATGAGGTCACCCTCAAAGAGTACTGGATATGCAGTTGAATCTGGATTGTAGCTTAGAATTGAAGACCAGGGTCCACCGTTCACATCCTGGAGGATAAATTTGATACCATTACCAGCATAGGAGAGTCCTGTGGGCATGGTTACAATTCCCTTAACGGTAACGATGGTAGTATCTGTCCATTCCTCATGGTAATAGCTTGTATCAGCGAACCATACGGAGCTATCCAGGCTTGAATATTTTGGCATAAGGTCAGAATATCTAACCTGCTGAATAGCTTGAATTCGGGTTAAGCCATCGGCAGTCTGAATATCCATGGCCAGACGAGGTTGGATTTTGAATGCACTCCAAGAATAGTCCAAAACACCAACTATTGATGAAAGGGCTTCATCCAGGACAGGTGTATAGAAATAATCAGCGGCATCATCGATGGCTAAAGAATTGGTGCCATCACTGACGCTCCACTCACCATTACCCAGATCTGGATTATCAACAGAGACACCCTGGAGTTCAACGAGACAACCCTCGTACATTTCCAGATCGCCACCAAGAGTAACTACCATGGGTTCCATTGAGTTGCCAGAGCTCAGGAGCTCAAACTCGGTAATATCGAGGATCTCTGTCATGTCAAAATATTCTTCAGTGGTACCGGTGATACGAATCTCATCACCCTGAGCAAGTGCCCGGCCTGGATCGTAAACCTTGATACCAGATTGAGGAGCAAAGTCATCCTGAATAAAGTAGTAGAGTATATCATCTTCTGGATAGAAGGCATAGGGTTCGGCAGTCACAATACCCTCAATAGTTACAGAGGTTCCTACTGGAATTGTGCCATCCTGGATGGAAGCAATGGTGTTGACTGAGCCGCCATAGACGATATAATTGTAAGCTTCCGTGGTACTCACGCCACCGAGATCATCTGTGGCGCTAATGGTATAGCTAACAACGGCGTTAGCTGCCTGCGCTGGAATGACGCCAGTATAGACATTGTCGTCACCAGCAGTCATTGCCACAACCATCTCAACACCACTATCTACAACGTATCCTAATGAAGCTGAGGCAACAGATGCATTGTCAATTATAGTCGCTGTAACTGTGACGTCATCTGTTGGAATTGGGCTAACTGGATCCTGGGCTACACCGGTGATAAGGGGCGTCGGATCGCCGATCTGCTGTAGATCAGTATAGTATCTTGGAAATACCTGAAAGGCATCATTGTAACGACCAACGATGGCATCAAGGGTGAAATAGCCCAACATGGCATCGTAAGTATGTAAATCTGTGTCCCCGTCAATACGCATGGTCATTGTTACACCATCAGGATCGGCAATAGTCATGTTTGTACTGGAACTGGAAGTTGGCCAGGTACCACCAACAATGGTCACACTATCCAGGTGTACAAATTCAGACTCATAGTCAACACCATTTGCCAGAAGCTCAGGAATAGTGAGCATCTGAAGCGCTGGTAAGTCGTTTCCTGCACTTAAAACCTCAATGTCTGTTGGTGCACTGGGAGTGACTTCAATGAGACCAGCATAAATATCAATGAGCCCGGTAATGATGATTTCATCACCGACTACCAGACCAGCATCAAAACCACCGGCATAAATGACCATGCCGCCAGAATCATCCTGAATGGCTGCCTGGGTTGATGACCCTACAGTACCCCAGGTTGTGGCAGTAATGATACCCTGAACAGTGACTTCTGTGCCATCGGCCATACCTCTGGCTTCAGCGATACTGATAGGTGTGACTGCGCCTAATTCAGTGATCCAGGTGCTTATGAGAGCAATCTGCTCTACAGTGAGAGTACCACCCTGAGGCATTTGCTGTCCATTTACTCCGTTTCCGGCAACTTTATTGTAGAGAACAGATGTACTGGGATCTCCGCTAACCACACGGAGAGCAGGAGCATAATTTGATGAGGTAACACCCACCAGATTGTCAAAACTTTGTCCTGCTGCCAGACTTAAGCCGGCCTGACTGCCATGACAGCCTGCGCAACTTGCATTCCAGATGGGTTGAATTTCTGTCTCGTAATCCACTGCCAGGGCACTGCCCACAGAGATTATGAGAATGGATAAAAGTAACATACGTTTCATGGATTTCTCCTTTTTGATTCCAGCCACCTCCAAGGTAGCTTGTTATTTAATGACTAAAAGCTTGCCAGTTTGTATATGGCTATTGCTTAAGTTTTCAACGGTATAAACATACATCCCTGTAGAAATGGGCTCATCAAACTTACTAATGAGATCCCATGGGTGCTCGCCACCAGAAAGCACGGTATTTCCCGATGGCACTCTGCGAATATCTCCACCATTGTACTGTGCGCCCTCATGGTTAATCTCTTCAACCAGATCCCCACTCAGTGTATAAATTCTAATCCTCGAATTTGCAGGGAGATTCCTGAACCAAACGAGACGTTCCCGCTGTCCATCCCCATCCCAGGTAGCTCTCACCCGATACGGGTTTGGGTAAACGGATACAGGAAAATTTGAAACATCTGTACTGGGGGGTGTACCGGGTATAACACTTATGCGGTTTTCATTCTTAGAGCTCTCGAGACTGGCCAGACCTGTATCTTCATCGCCACTGTCGAAAGCCGTAATGGCGTAGATAGTATTGTTAGGCCACCCATTTTGAACGCCACGATTCACCCACTTGTAGTGATAATAATGTCCCTTGATTTCAATGGAATCTTCAATACCCATGTCGTTGTATATCCGAACCAGATCAAATCCGGAATCATATCCAAATTCATCGCCCATGAGATCAAATTCAGCCAGAAGTGAGTACTGGGCAGTATTCCCAATAGTTTTAGTACTACCATAAATTCTGTAACCGGCAAAATCATATTTCCTGGAAACTGGATCTAAAGCTGATTCTGGGGCACTATCCCAGTATAGAGTGACTTGTTGGTCCTCAGCCACTACGGCCAGAGCTGGGGACGGTGGGGGTTCTGGTACGATATACCGATCCAGGATACCATTTTCATTCAAATCTTCACCGGCATCCAGAATTGAATTACCATTTACATCTTCCCCATTAAAAGCTTTTTGAGCCCAATCTGCATTTTTGATCAGATCCTGGCGACGATCAAAATTATTGGTGGACCCTTGATGAGACCAGGGAGCCCCCAGGATTGCAAAAACCACATTGATGGATTCACCAACTGGGAGCACAAAACCATTACCCTCTGGCAATGTCCCAAAGGGACCTGCTGAAACCAGCATCATCCATGAGTTAGGCAGATCCAACCAGGGTTGGCCATCATTATTCTGGATAAAATCCTGATCATAAAAGGGAGAGCTGGAAAGTTTCGTATAGCGCTCAACATCATCGATGGGCATATTAAATTCAGGAATATCCAGATTTTCAGGACTGTTCCAACGCCAGGGATTATAGTAGGTGTACCAGTCGCCTTGCGTATCTGCATGGGAAGTGGATCGCTTATTAGGACCGTGTAAGGCCATAATGCCAAAATACGCACGCGTCCAGCCATCATCACCATCATAGTCATATTGGTAGCCGATATTGCGGGGATACCCATTGGTATTATATGATCGTTCAAAACTGTTGATATTGTCATACCAGCTGAATCCGCTACCAGGTTCCCACCGACTTTTGTAATTCATGTTGTTCACAGATGCATCAGCCCAGATACCGGCATAAATGTCCTTCAGATCCCAACCTGTTCCGGCAGAATCTACAAGATCACTTCTATTGGTAATGGTGTAGTCCAGTATCACGAATGATTCCATAAATGAATGACTCCAGGCATAGGACTCTAAGTGGACCTCAATACCCAGGGGGACATGATTGATGATATCTGAGTCAGTGTCCTTGAAATCGGCTAACAAATCTTGATGGCTTACTGCTTCAAGGGAAAAATAACTGGCCAGGGGGGATGTGCCGGCTGAGGAAATGCTGGATCGGGTTTGAATGGTATCACCTGCTGCAGATGAAGTGGTAAATTCAAAACCTTCTTCACCATAATCAAAGGCACCATCGACAATAGCAGTTGATACCCGGGCAAGCTGTTCCTCACCATTGATAATGGGAATTCCACCTACCCACAAACCGCCATAACTCATGAGCTCAACCATCTCACGTTCCGTACCATACTGTTTGTACCTGCAAGAGGCTTGTTCAGGATTATTCCAACCCTCACCAAGGATTCCAAAGTTGGTAACAGTGAGACCCATTTCACCTACGATGGTGGTATTGTCATAGTCATCAATTGAGGCTTTGCTCAACTGGGCAAAAACTGGATGTAGTTGTCCAGAAAAGATGATTATGAGAGCTGCAATTACAGAGAGGCGCATTTGGTCAAGATAATTATCTGTCAGGCTTGTGGAAGGAAAATTCAGCTAAAAGAGAGGCGGATCTGTGTACAATTTCATCACCACGAGGTGATGGGAAAAAAGCCGTGGATGTTGACTATTCCCACGGCCTACGCATTTATTTCAAATTGAGGTTTACCAGGTTGTTTTGCTTCTTCCAAAATCGTCGATAGGGGAAGTGGGGCTTAAGATCTATACTTTCAGTTTCCAACATGGCGATGAGGGCGTCAGTGGTCTCCCTTTCCAGGCTAAAGGCCTCTGCAGTTAGCGCGACCTGCTGCTCTGAATCCAGGTCTTCAGACTCTTTTATCCATCGATTTTCCAACACCTCAAATTCCCGCCTTACCAGTTCATTGCGTCGCCGAAAGTCCAGCAAGATCTGACGATGCAATTCCTCATGATGCCACCAGAAAATATCTTCATCAAATTTTTCAAGATGTTCGCCGGCAAAAGAAGTTGGGAGAGGATCATCGCCAAACCATATGGGCTTGAAAATTGAGGTACAGGGGCTGGATGTTGCAGTCGCCCAATAAGTTTCCTTGTCCTCCGTCAAATGAGCAACAAATGAAGCTGTGGTTTGAGAAGCCCGTCTGGCAGGGCTGGCTCCAGCATGAGCACAGACATGGTTCATGAGGAGGTGGTTATCTGGGCGGTAGGATTCGTCTCCGTGATCTCGAAGATGGGCAAATGCATCAGTCAGGGAATAGTTTTTTGCTCTCAACATTTCATGGGACCTGGCTTGCCGTGTTGTGCAGGCTGAAAATTTGGTGTAGAAGGTATCAGAATAGCAGTTGGCAAAGTGAAAATCAGACTTTTTCTTGATCCAACCTTTTTCCAGAGCCGTATAAATCAAGTCTTCGTGCATGAGGTCAAAGTCGTTGCCGATGGTCAAACCATTGGAGATGGCGTAGTAATCTTCCACTTTTTTGGCTGCCCAGAGATGGCCGGCTGTTTCCAATACCCAGGCTTCATTGGGATCAGCAATAAGAAAGCTGTTATGATAGAAAAAGGATTTGTTGTTATACCCACAGTTTCCACCCTGTCCATATTCCCCTATAAGTTCGGTAATGGTATCAAGGGCACCCCGGGCAGAGCTGCGTCTCTCCAGGGCCAGACGCAAGAGGTCCATTCCTGTGAGTCCGCCTTCTTTCTGGACAGGCATTTTGGTGAAAACGGCTTCATTTCCTATGACCACCCCGCGGTCATTTGCGCCGATTTCTGCACCCCACATCCAGAATGGACGACTGATGAGCACAGCATGGGTTTCTTCAACTTCAGGGATACTCATATGGGTACATTTCACCATATCACTGAGGTCATGACGGCATTCAGGATGATATTCCAGGAGTTGAACTTCGGCAGCTTCACGATCGCTGTTTTTCCCAAAGATCATACTTCCATCTTTGGTCACTGAGGGGAGGGCAACGAAGGTATCACACATCTTAATAATTCCAAAAGAGGGAGATAAAGTGTCGTGCTCCCAGGGTGTGGTTCAATTGATAAATTGAATAGCCAAGCGTGAAGCTTGACCAATCTGCTGTGAAACCAGCTGATGGGTGAATTCGTAGATCAGGCTCAGCAGGCTCTATTTGAATGCCCCCCATAAGCTCAAATTTATCCAGAAGCGAATAGGAAAGACCTAAGGCAGCTGGAATCGATCCATTATTCACCTCAGCCATGATGGAGAGTTGATTCAGGTCAGCATCTACTTCTAGCCATAATTCGGAAGGTAGAGAAGTGCTCTCCTCATCCAATTTGCCACTAATACCAAAATGTCGAAGACCACTGCTTAACAACAGGTGATCCCCAATGGGATAAGTAGCAGCAAGGTTAAGGGAAAGACTTGTGGCACTGGCATTTAGAGATCTTTCGTATACCAATTCGCCTCCAACCCCAAGTATAAACAATCCCATATCTCGAGCGTAGCCACCCCCTGCATTAAACAGATTGTATTCAAAGGTACTCAGTGGTTCTTCAGTGGGAATGTCGTTTCGAAGTTCAAGCTCACCACTATTCATAGCCTGGAAATTCAAATGAGCATTGCTTAGTGCGATACCCATATAGGCGCCCTGGATATCGGCTACCCAATTCCAGACACTCAAGGTTACGGAGGATTCAGGGTGAGTGATGTTGCGTGTTGGTTTGATAGTAGGGTTGAGTGTTAAGCCCAGGGATGCATCACGGGCATCGGTGGGTGTTGACAGTATATCAAAACCCGTCTGACTCCATGCCATTCCCACCATGACCAAAAGAATGAAAATTCTGTTTATCATTAGAAATTTACTCCCCACCCAATATAATTTCTGTAGCCTTCACCTGGCGTGCCCAGTTTCATACCCCAATCAATGTGCATGGGAGGACCTTCTTTCCATGATAACTCATATCTGGCACTGATTCCGGGATAAATAGCATCATCTTCAAAGCTAGCACCAACATTCACATCAAGTGCTTTTATTCCATGCCACATCAGGGCAACCCGGTAGATATTTTCATCGATAAAATAATAATCATGCTCCCATGCCAGAGAAAAGCTACCCAGATCTTGCAGCCAGCCCCAGGAAAGGCTTATTGGAAACTGGTCTTGATAGCTGCTACCCCGTTCGAAGAGATCTTGAGTTTTCCATTTATAACTGCTGTTCCAGTCTTTGATAGCCAGGGCAAAAGTACTACCTGTTCTGGGCTTGAATACGAATCCCAGACCTGCGCCAAAGCCAGTACCCTTTAGGTCTAACCAATCATCATCTTCAGATTTGAAACGTTTTGTTAAAACCTTCAAAGAAAGTCCAAAAGCCAACTTGTCAGAGAATCGGTTTGAGAAGGAGACCAGATAGGTCATCTCAGTATCACTCAAATCACCGGCAGCATAACCCCTAGAATCACGAGCTTCAATGTTCTTGGTGCCTGCGGCTATCAAACCGAAGGATAGGCTGGCAGTGGGAGGGAGTGGTATTCCAGTATTAATACTATAAATAAATCGATCAAGGGAGAGCTGGACCAAACCGGCATCAAAACTTCTCCCACCAAAGAAAGCCTGGGAGGCTGGATTTTGAGAGTAGCTGTTGGTACTGGTTTCGTGAAAGAGCGTAATGCCTCCAGTCCCAGCTGAACGTGGGTCAGATGTAAATCGATTTGATGTTCCTGTGTATCCACCCAAGCCTGAGGCGAAGACACCGTTGAAGACGATCAGAAATAATAGTGGAATTATTAGACCCTTTGAGAGCCTCAGGGAGACAGGCATAATTTTCTTTTGAGACAGTGTGTCTTGCTGAGTTCCGTCGAAGCAGGACTGGTTAATAATGTTCAATTTATCACCATCACTTTCGTCCAGTGAATATCAGAATCTATTTCAATTCGAATAAAATAGGTGCCATTGGATACAAGGTAGCCGGCTTCATTACGGCCATTCCAGGTTCGTTCTTGTTGACCTGATAGTGTGGATGGGACATTGTCCAGAACTTCCCTGACACGATGCATGGCGAAATCGAAAACATCAATGGATACATCTTCACCAGCCTCAGCACTATACCGGACAATCAAGTTTCCCTGACCATTGAGAACCTTGTCATAGCGTGGTGTGAAAGGATTGGGATAGGCATAAAAATCATCAGAAGATTCTACTGAACGGGCTTTGTGAATATTCCAGGATAAGCCCTCATCATAACTCACAGCCAGACCGTCACCAGTCCCCACCCAGACACCACCCCCCTGATTTACCAGAACGGAGTAAACTGCATTGGAGTAGATTATTTCTGAATAGTCAGTGTGGTGAAAGTTGGACAAAAGCACAAAGTGGAGACCGTCTTTGGACTTCCACAGTCCCTGGTCAGTCGCTGCGTAAACATTTGCAGCATCAGTGGCAATATTCCAGACGCGAAATCCCAGGAGAGGAGCTCGCCAGTAGTTGGTGGCATCGTCATAATAGCTAAAACCAGTAACGTCACCCGATCCAGTGGTAATGGTTGATGCCCACATTCGATCTGATCCATCTGCAAGGGTTTGTCGGTTAAGGGCAATCACCCAGTTTCCCGAAATATTCGAATTTTGAAAGGTATAATGATCCCAGCTTTGACCGCCATCCGTGGAGCGGTTGATGCCACCTGAAGTACCGACCCAGACTGTATCATTCCAGGCTTTTACGGCAAAGGCTATATGATTCAGATGAGTCAGGGGGTCCAGAGCATAATACTCCTGATCATCAAGAATGTCACTCTCCATAGCCTGTACCACAGTGGAGTCCAGCCTATCTTGATCAGTCCAGGGCAACATGACACGCTGCCAGGAATCTCCCAGGTCATAAGAAACTCTTAAACCGCCTCCAAAAGAGGTAGCCCAGAGACGGGTTCCATCAAAGGCCAAATCATAAGTAATATTTTGTACAACTGTCACCACATCTACAGTCAAAATTGAAACGCCAAAAAGATCCATATCAGAGTATTTCGCATAGCTCGTATCATTACCTTCAATGATCATCTCTAGACTATCCATGGGCTGTCCCAGAAATGTCCAGCTGGCCCCAGCATCTACGGAGCGGCTTATGCCGCCCCCTGCCTTGAGATCGCCGAAGGCAGTGGTTGTATCAAAACCCATAGCCACCCAGATGGTATCTCCCCAAACTGCCAGAGCAGAGACACCTCCCTGGCCCAGATTCGAAAAGCGGGAGCTGAACCCCACAAAGGAATCTCCATTATCGTAAGTAGCGCTAAGCCCATGACCAGATCCCAGCCAGAGCGTATCGCCCTGACCTGCCAGGTCAGAAATACTGCTTCCAATCAACCCGCTATAGACCGTATCAGCTGATTCAAGGGAAAAAGTTGAAGGTCTCAGGAGTTGCCCATGTAATGACAAAGCAATCAACATACTCAGGAGTGCAAAATAAGACCTCATTTGAACACCCCATCCAGCCCAACAAACTGTTCATTGCTCCTGGATAAACTCCCTGCAGGTAAAACGATAATTGAATCAAGTACTGGAATTGCCTCGATCCCCAGCCAGGATCTGGAAGTGAAGGTCCAATGGTATACACCATTTAAGTTGTTGGGAGCCAGCGCGAGCAAGAGGCTATAAACACCATCATTCGCCAGGCTGTCACCACTGGTGAAATCAATACCTTCAAAAGAATAAAAAACGACACTGCCACCATCATCATATAGGGGAATAGGTTGTCCCCGATTGGCATAGGTACCATCAGGCTTGAGTGACATCATGCTCACATCCCTGATTTCATCCAGGCCCTGTGAGTGGCTAATTTCAAGAGTAAGTGTGTCCAGAACCAACCCATTTGTCAGAAGTGTCAGCGTATCCAGATGACTAGCAGCGCCAATAACAGGGGGCGCAGGTCGTTCTGGCTGTAAGGTCACTGTCTCACCAAGGGAATCTTGGGCCTGGTTTCGTACAATGACTTCTAGAGTCCACAGGCTGTCCACATAGGTGGACATTGAATCGGGGAGACGCCAGCTTCCATCATACCGACCATCGCCAATAAGGATGTCTCCGTCTTGACCAAGATCATTCAATGCCAAAAAGGGTGAGCCTGAGATGCCCATATTGTAGACCACCTCGGCTATTTCAATAGGGCTGGAAACAGTAACAGAAAAGAAGAATTCCTGGGACAAGAAATCGAACTCAAACTGACTAATTTCCATAGAATAAATGATGTCATCACTACCACTGACATAGGGTTCTTCGTCGAAGGTTGTGGGAGGGGAAGAGAGGTCACATTGTGTCAAGCTGAAAACCAGCAAAACGATGATGATTATTTGACTTCGCATAAATAAGCGATCCATTCATTCTTTGTATAGGTTTTCAAAACAGCCCAGGGGGATGCCTTGAGGATTTGTCTCGTATCCTGGTCTTCTTCCTGGAGCAGCCCAGAGACGATTACAGCGCCTCCCTTGCGAACCGAGCTGAAATAATCTGGGAGTATGGGAAAGAGTCTCGCTCTTATAATATTTACCACCAGAATGTCATAGGGAGAATTCAATATTGGGGATTCGCTTATCTGGAGATTAAATCCAGAGTGGATGCCATTCAATGCCAGGTTATCTCTGATATTTTCTTCAGTAAAGGGGTCATTTTCCAGTCCATCTACTTCGGCTGCCCCCTTGAGTAGGGCAGTAATGCCAAGAATGCCACTTCCTGTTCCCACATCCAGAACCCGTTCACCGCCTTGAACCAGATTATCAAGAATCTCCAGACATAATTGCGTGGTTTCATGGGTACCTGTTCCAAAGGCCATGGCCGGGCGAATCCTGGTTTTGATGGCCTGGGGGAACTGTTCTGGTGCTTCCCATTCAGGAATGATAATGAGTTGATCAGTAATTGGAGTAGGTTTAAAGAATGCCTGCCAGTTTTTATTCCAGTTTTCACGATGGACAACGGTCTGGGTAAGATTGGCTGTTGCATCTTGATCGATAATAAAGGTTTTCAATTCGTCCAGGATAAGTTGAGTGTCCTTGTCCAGGGGATAACTAACTTGAAAAACATCATCTTTTTCAACAATGGCCAGACCACCCAAGGCCATGGCAAAATCTATGGCAACCTCACGGTACTCATGAGCAATATGAATATCAGCAGAGACCCATTGTGAAGTGGTGTCTATCAAATGAGACCCTCACGATTTTGGAGCCAGGTCAGGAATAGGGGATCATAGATATGATAGCCCTCCTCACGGTTTACCAGCCAGCCCTCGTGGACAAGTTTTACGACCGTGTTATGGGCTGTACTTGTGGCAGATAAACCAAATTTATCAATAAAGCCAAGTTCAGTTGGACGGGAATAGCCACTTGCCAACCCCAGCAGGAGACGTTTTTCGTTTAAACCAAAATGATCCCACAATCCAGTGAATAAGATGTTGCGCTCTTTTAAGAGCTTGGAAATTGAACGTTGAAGAAGCCTGGTGGTGGTTCCTTCAAGCCATATTTGAGCCACGGTGTAGGCCAGTCTCTGAGTAAAGAGAGGTTGCCCCCCTGTAAAAGTGTAGACGGCTTCAGGTAAATCGAAATCACTGAGACCCATGCGACGAAATCGCTGTGCTAGATAGCTGGTACAAGCTTTCTTCTCAAGATTTTCAAGCTCGTAATACTCCTGATTCTTAAAAAATGAGCTATCACCCCTGCCAAAGATATTCTGGAGGATATCATAACGGTGACTGACAAAAATATGCGTAATTCCCCGTCTACCATCCAAGCTGAGTTTCAACTCCTTGAAAATATCTTCTTTGAATTTGACCAGGTGCTGAAATTCATCCCAGACCATGATGAATTTTTCATTGCTACCTTTGACCATCTCATGCCAGAGGTCGAAGATATTTTTAAGGGTCGCATCCTTCGTATTTGCTCCCAACGAGTCCAGTTTTTTATCGATATCAATGACAGGAAAACTTGTATCAAGTGCTTTTATAAGCAGTTCAAAAAGCTGTTCTCTACTGACAATAAACCGTAAATCGAGGTGGATATATGGGGTCGTGTTTTTTTCCAGTAAAATATTTAGTAAACTTGTTTTACCAGTACCACGCTTACCTGTGAGGAGTAGATGGGTTTGCTTTTCAAGTATAGCCAGGAGAGAGGTCTGCGCCTCTGCTCGTTGGATGAAATGATTGCCTTTTACAGGTTCACCCCAATTGAAGGGGTTTGCATAAAGTTTACTCATGTGTCTAGTCCTCCGGGGGAAAGCAGTTCAAGGCATCTCCCGTCTTACTTATTGTTATCATTGCTGGTACAACCAGCTTAACACTGTATTCCCCACAGCCTCAAGACTTTCGGCACTGCATTTATCCGGGGTGTCCTCATGGGTATGCCAGTAGGCGTTGTCAGGTCCTGGATATTCAAAATCGATAATGTCGATGGCCTGGATGCCTTTCTCAATAAAGGGGACATGATCATCATACATGGATGAACCCACAACGAGCTGAAATTGATCATAACCAATATCATTGGCCAGTGCCCAGATTTCTTCAATCAGGCGAGGCGCTGAACGGTAGGAAACGGGATCTACTTTGAGTGTCAATTCTGCATCACCTACCATATCCAGCAGGATGACCTGCTGTGCCATAGGAAGAAATGGATGTTCAACGTAATAGCGGCTACCCAGGAGATAGTGCTCCAGATCCCTAGGTTTGCCATAATCTTCACCATCAAACAGAACGATATCGATCCCTGGATTCACTGGATTGGAAGGCAACTGCCTGGCAATCTCCAGGAGGATAGCTACCCCACTAGCTCCATCATTTGCTCCCAGCATGGGCTTGTCAGGGGCTGATGGATCATATTCAGCCCGAGGTCTTGTATCCCAATGGGCACACAGGATGATCCTCTGGGTCTTTTCTGGCTGAAATCGAGCAACAACATTGGTGAGATTCAGTTTTCCTGAAGAATAAGGGTCACTCAACTGGAATTGTTGTAAAAAGAAAGCATCAGCCAGGGGTTCCAAAACGGCTTGGAAATATTGGATGGCAGCTTGAGCACCTGCAGAACCAGGATTCCTTGGTCCCAGATCGCATTGGGATTGGAGGTCCTCAAAAGCACGTTGTGCATCAAAACCAGTTTGAGCCTGTAGATTAAATGCCAGGCCAGAAATGACAGTTGCAGTAAGACAGAATGATTTCAAGGTAAGCTGCATACTAACCCTTAATCTGGATGTTTACACCAAATTGAAAATCGCCGACATCCTGTCTACCATGATCGCGGGTATCTGTGATGCGATAATCATAGGAGATGTTGCCTGATACTTTATCAGTGAAGCTATACTGAATACTTGGTCTGGCTGAAAGTGTTTTGGTGTACCGTCCATCACCAAATTCAATAGCGTTGGCATTTTCAGTGCCAGTATATTCCTGTTCATGGGTATAGGCTATCTCCAGACGAAAATCGATATTATTCTCAAGGTATTTATCCTCCATCATGGGTAGGGGGATAGTCATCCCACCCCGATGTGAATAGGAGACACCTGCATTAACTGATTGGTTAAAGCTTTGGTTTGATGAGATAAAATCATCAGCGTCTATGGAATTACTTATGTTTTTTGTCATGCTATAATTGAGGGAGCCATTAATACCCTTTTTACCCTGAATATTCAAACCAATGAGGGGCGAAAATGCGATGGAATAGGTTTCTCTTATGAGCACACCCTTCTCCTCATTTGCTGTCTTTTTACCTGCATAGTTCATGTCCAGACTGGCACCCGTAATATATTTTTGTAGCCATTCAATATCCTTTAGTCCAGAGTACCTCAGGTTAAAAGAGGGTAACGGAATACCAGAATTGCCAAATGATTTGTATTCATCCCTGGGTGCGCCATACAAGTTTCCACTGGGTAAAAAGTCCATATTGGTGTTGATAACCTCACCTTGACTTTTATTCACCAGGGTTGTTTTTTGACCAAAGCTGAAGGTGAATTTTGTAGACAGCGTTTTTGTAAGCCTGAGACCTGATCGAGTGGTCAAGTTAAAATTTCCACTTGTGGCAATGGGGTTGGTGGCATCTGGATGATTAAGATTATTCAGAGCAGTATTGTATCCCAATCGATAGCCGTATCCTACGTTGCTTAAATCCATTTCTTTCACAATGAGAGTCAATGAATCTGCAACCCCAGTAGTATCTCCAGCCCGGGTGACTGCTACCGTATCCAGGGAGGCTATTTGCCGCATATTGCTTGTGTTTTGTCCCTGGGTGATGTTCAATGAAATCGGATCAATACGATCAAGTGTTGCGTAGGTCAAATCCAAAATTTTTGTAAAGGTCAGGGGTTCTTTAACTTCTTCAACCTTTTCTTCAACCTGGTCTTGCTCAGGAACTGATGCCACCCTACCACGTCCCCGGCCTCTGGCAGACTGGGAATTTTTATTGTCATTGGATTGTTTTTTTGTGTTCTCCGGCCTGTGGACAAAACCAAAAACTTCTGAAACAGTTACAGCCATATTTGCAGAGGTATTCGAGCTCACGTTCAAGTCAAGACCTGGTTGATCCACATTAATTTTATCCGTAGCCGAGAAGTTGGATGAATAAGAAAGTGTTGGTGACAGAATCTTCAAACCCTGTGGGTTCCAATTCAGGCTATAGGTTTCTTTGTAGCTCCCCAGATGACCAAAATCCAATTTTTTAATGATGTCCTCTTTGCGATTCTTCAAGCTATCCAGGTTGTTAGATAGAGAGGCATTGAATTTTGCACTCACGGTATTCAAGAGATTCCAATCCACATTAAAACGCCGACTCATAGACAACTGATGTGTGGGCTTGAGTGGTGTTGCATTGAGATTTCGAAATACACTTGAAGATTTATTCTCCACCATCGACCCATCCACCCCAATGCTCGTAGGCAAATAACCTATGGTAGTAGTTGCTAAATCTTCACCGACCAGGGGAATGGACTCCAGAAAGGTGAGTGGTGTTACAACAAAATCTTTGCCCAGATTGACCTTGTAGGAGAAGCTTCCATCTATTTTCTCTGAGTTTTGCTCACGCTTCTGAGCATTGGATGCTGTACTGTTGGTAGCCCCCACCTTAAAATTCATGTTATCTATCGTGTATTTGGGGAGCCAATGCTCTGATTTTACCTTTTTAGACAGAGAGACGTTCCAACTGTAAGATTCGTTCTTGTTGGTCATGGTCTCCAGGGTATCCTGGAGTGATGGATCCAGGTCAGCGATACGGATATCACTACCAGTAATATATTTTGGCTGCTTCTCACTTTGCCTGTAAGAGGCAGAAATCGGAATATTCAGCCCCCATGAACCGGGTAAAAATTTGTGCAAGGACACACTTCCACTGATATTGGCTGCTATTGAGTTGTCACCAGTACCAAATTGTTGTTGAACATTATGGAAATCAGCATCATCACGCTGAATGTCCATATTCAGTTTGGCCACATCGGCAAACTGCATACTCATATTGGCTCTATACGCTGTGGCTGTATTTTTTTCCACATCGCTTACTCGTAGTTCATCCAACCATATTTCACCAGACATGGGCTGGTCAGACAGGTTCCTGAATCCAGTTTTAAGAAGTCGAACTCGACTTAATGATGGTTTGCCTTTTACTGCGATGATGCTTCCGTCAGGCAACTCTCTTGTGGCATACTTAAACTCTGGGGGCAGGGAGGACCAATAACTCGTATCGTTGTAGGTGCTATCCAGCCCACCAATGCCCGTGGTGACATTTTGATAAATGAATAGCGAATCTTCTAGAGACAACTTGAAGTTCGCCAGATCAGCCATATTGATGTCTAAATGATTTCGCTCATCCCAGCCTGGATAGATGGGGCGGCGTATTTCATAAAAAGAGTCATCGGTTTCACCAAAGCGGAAAAAGAATTCCAGGTCAGAACCATTTTCCAGCTCATAATTGGTGAATGTGGATTCATAGCTTCCACCACGTGTCTTATCCCAACCATGAACAAACATTTTTAGGGTTTTATAGTGGATAAAATCCTTGGCCTTTGAGCCCTGGAATAATTTGTCAGTTACCACGCTGTAGCCAGGTTCAAGATCATCAGCCCTGATGACCAGCGACTGCTCTTTGGAGCGTAATTGGGTAATGGGATCCAGAATACCTTCTACACCTGCAGGGGGTGATGAATAACTGCCGGGGACACCTTCAGAGTTGTAGCGGCTTGGGTTGTCCTCAGTATTAATAACCATGACATTTAAAGTTCCGTGAAGCGAATCAGAAACGCTGGTTTCAACTCTATCATATTGAGAGAAAACGCCCCGTTCCTGCCAGTCATTTCCAACAACGTCCACGGTTGCAATCTGGAGGGCAGCCCCTCCTGTGGGTACTTCATCCAACCAGAGTCGAGAAAATTTTACCTGGGACCAGAGTGCCAATTCTGGAGTATCACCAGCTTTATTAAAATCAACCAGTGGAATTCGTATAAGTTTCCAGCCTGTTTCGGTGCCATCACTAAATTTGGTGCGACCAGCTATATAATCTTCAGTTGTCAGGTCAACATCCATGGTGAAATATGCATTCCTGGTATCCAGGGCTCCATCGTTATTTAAATCTTCAGTGTTGGGGTAGGTACCCCCTTCTATTCCAAGATTGCCCTCAGTACCATTGATATGACGATAGATGATTGAACCAGTTTCTGGATTGGGATTGAACTCATATCTATCCCAGTTAGGATGATGCCATTTATAGAGGTCATAATTTTCGGGAGTGTCTGCGCTTAAGCCATCTATCCCTAAATCTTCCTCCTCTTCCACAAAGCCATCTCCTGAGGGAAATACAGTGGTAGAAATGTCCTCTGTGTCTAACTGTCCATATCCCTTTTTTACGGTTTGATCCAGAATATTTACATCCCAGGATTGTCCCGGCTCTTGCTGATCCTCACTGATATATCCCAGGTCAACATGCAACCTTCCCTGATCTCCCTTGACCCACAGCTCCAGAAATTTCGAAGTAGACTGGTCATAATAACCCGAGGAGAGGGAGCGCTGAATGCCTCCCCAGGCGTCTCCTGGGGCACCGCCAGCCTTCACAGAAAAGGAAGAATCTGGGATAACATTTAGTACCATAATGTCGGTGACATCATTCTGAGCCTGGGCACTGGTTTCTTTGTTGGGCCAGATTTGTTTGGTTAAAATGCGATTGTATGGATTATACCAGTAGGTGTAGGCCCGCTCATAGTTACCCCGCCCTGAACCATCAGCAGGAACTGAGGATAGACCCCAGGCACCACGAATAATGCTCAGTTGGGCTTCGCGTCGACTGCCTTCAAAGTCATCGATATAGGCCAGACCTACATCTCCTAAATCTTTATTCACTGCTGTATTTGGATTGGGAATAACCTGGGCAATTTCACCACTCACCGTAATATTGGAATTTGCATCTGTCTTAATGATGGGCAGCCAATCCAATCCCCGGGTCATCCAGGGGAGATCTTGAGAGATTTTGGTATTTAGATCCCAGATAAAGTTTTCCATGGGTTCTTTGCCTACCCTGACCTTTTCATCAATACTGCTTTTAGAAAAGTAAATAGCACTTAATCCAATAAATGAATTGTCATTCTCTCCAAATTTGAGCTCAGCCCTGGTACCCAGAATGACCTTTTTATCCAGTTGGAAGAATTCGTTCAATTCATACTTAATATCCAGATCAGCACCGGGAGCCAGGGCAGACTCATTCAAGATGATCAATTGTCCAGAAAAATAGTCGATGGTATAATCTTTGGAGGCGCCTCTTTCAAGGGGGACACCATTCAAGGTGACCTCCTCTGAGCCTTCGATTACATTAAATCCAAGATTGAAACTTGAGCTCTGGTTGGCATAGCTAATATGCATTTTGAATTTGTTGTCTTTTTTATACTCAGAAGTCGAGGAGACTGGAAAGTCATAAAAGGACGTACTGGAGTACTTCAGGTTTTCTGGTATTGCGAGATTGGGATTACCACCATTGTTGAGGGGCTCATTGGCAGAGTTGGTCATCCAGATTGGTTGATCGGTTACCGCTGTATCAGCTTGGAAGGGAATAAGATAAGGGAAAATGAGTTCTCCTCGCCTCAGGTTGAGGATGTTCTCATAATCTACATCAATGATGCCATCAGGCTCTGGATCCGTATCTACACCCTTACGATCCAATCCAAACAATTGCAGAAAGGATTGCCCCCCATCTGTGAGTTCAGATTCCTCTCCTCCCAGACTCTCCCTGATTTTAAGATCAAAGCCATCTTTATTAATCCCTGAGGTATTCAGATAAAAAACATTTTTCCATTCCAGGTCCCAGGTAGGATCACCGGGAAGGGCGCCATCGGGCTTGAGTAATTTTAATTTAAGGGTATCTGCAATTCCAGGGGTCCCAAGTGCAATATCACTTCCTTCTTGAAACCAACGTTTTTCGTTAAACAGGGGATCATACTCAGGAACAATCAAGTTGGTCTGATCCATGTTGTCAGTGTTTAAAAATGTATCCCGATAAGCGATAGCCAATACCTCATTGTCCTGTACTGGTGTGTTCATTCGGATGACACCCAAATCTTCATACAGGACGAAATCCTCGTCTGCGCCCTGTTTAAGCTGAATGACATGCCGGCTTGTGGTCCAGGTTGTATCCGATTGAGGATTATTATAAATTTGGGCAAAATTGGTAATTTGATCACCCTGGTTAAAATTGGTGTATTTGTATACTTTAATGGTTTGCACGGACCGGCCAGTAAGACGGTATTGCCCCTGGGCATTTAGGGGATACGATTTGCGACGATAGAAGTGATTGACATAAAAGTAAGTGTTGCGGCGACGATTGTAATCGTCCACCGTTACCTCAGAAGATTCAGAGTTGCCATTCAAGGGTAATTTTTCTTTACGACCACGCTCAAGAGAGGCAATGGCAGTGATATCAATGGGGCCAACTTTTGCCAGGGCTTTTAATCCGAAGAGGCCATTATTCTGACCGGAGAACATGGCTAGCTTGGTGCCAGGAAGACTCAGGGAAATATTCCCAGCTTCTACGCGCTGGATAATTTCATCTTCATTCCCATTGTAAAAGATTTCCATGTTGTTTTCAAAATCAAAATCCCTCTCACTGTCCTGATCAACCTGGATACTAATCCTATCCCCAATTTTACCCTCAATTTTGAAAGCCTGCTTCTGTTCGATCTGAAAGGTGTTGGACTGCTGTTGATTATTTGTATTGGTGGTTTTGGATCTATCCTCGCTGCGGAGCTTTCCTGTAATATTCACATTTCCACGTACACGCAGGGAAACACGCTGACCGGCGATGTCCGCACCAATCAATTCAAAGGATTGACCACCTTGAGCTGAATCCTCAGCTTGAAGACGACCCGTGGCTATTTTTTTAAACAGACCCGTTTTATTTTTGGCCAGATTAAGGCTTACAAATTCATCGATAGCAATTACGGTGGGGATGCCAATGGGCCTGCCATCCATCATCTGAGACATGGTGAAGTAAGTAGCTGTACTGTCCATCTCCAGAGTGGATCTGATAGAGCTCAAATTCAGTTGACCCATGGGTGATGCCAGGAACAGTGAGGTATCACTGAAGAAGAGCCCCAAATTTGGACTATCAAAAATGGGTGTGGAGGCTGGTTGGAAAAATTTTGCCTGCATGGTGAAGGTGGCACCAGCAGATTGCACCTCTTCTGTCTGACCATAAACAGATGGCCAGATGGTAATTAGGGATAATATAATTTTTGCAATCGTTCTCACGTTGTTTGTATTGTAGCCCGGTATATATCCTCTTGGGATGAGTGGAAAGACTAGCTTATGGTTCTAATTGTGTAGCTCCACTTTAAAAGCGCGGTGTGATTGGCTTAGTTGATCAATAAGTTTAGCGAATGCCCTTTTTCGGTGACTCAGCTTATTTTTTTCTTCTAGATCCATCTGAGCATAAGTTTTTTGCTTCTCAGGGATGTAGAAAATGGGGTCATATCCAAATCCAGAAGTGCCTTGTCGCTCTGTGGTAATCAATCCAGGGACTTCGCCCATGGCAGTCACGGTTTCAGTACCATCGTAAAATACAGCTGCTGTCTGGAACTTCGCCTGCCTTTGTCCCTGTGGAACATGGGCCATTTCATTAAGCATTTTCTGAACATTGTCATCGTAGGTTACATTTTCGCCAGCATATCGGGCTGCGTATACACCAGGAGCTCCGTTCAATGCATCTACAGCCAGGCCGGTATCATCAGCGATTGTGGGAATACCACAATGGGCGAATCCTGCCCTGGCTTTGATAAGGGCATTGGCTTCGAGAGTATCACCATCTTCGACAATTTCACCGATCTCCGGGTACTCCAGGAGTGACACAACTTCAACAGCATAGGCTTGCATGAGGCGTGTTAATTCCTCGACCTTGTGTTTGTTCTGTGTGGCCAGTAGCAATTTCATGTTATCAACCTACCAATATATAGGGGATTTGTTCCCCTCTTCAAGCCCCAGAACCAATAAAATTCATTCCCAAGTTTTTGGGACGAGAATGGAGCCGCCAAAATTAGACACCATCATTTCCTCAGTCAATGATTAAGACCCCATTTTGGACCAGATTCGAGCTGAGCGTGTTGAAGATCACGGGGTGCTATAAATACAGTATAAACAATGGTAAGTGACAGATGTAAAGCTTTGATAAAAACCATCACAATTTGATTATTTCAATGCTTGAAAAAATGAAAGCTCCTGATCTGGATGGAATTGTGAATAATTGGTTGGGCAGACTGGAAGCGACAGGAAATAATGAGGCCATCCGGATTAAGGGATGGCCTCATTGATACTCGTGTTGATTTCATCAACATGAAGGCAAAGACTTACTTCATAAGTACCATTTTCTTGCTGAAGGTCTGGTCGGCCGTCTGCAAGCGATAGATATAAGTTCCGCTACTTATTTCTTTGCCATTTTGATCCATTCCATCCCAGCTGGTATTGATATAACCGGCTGGAACATATCCATTAACCAGTGTTCGGACCTTCTGACCGAGGAGGTTGTAGATCTCAAGTGAGACCTCTGAAGCCTCAGGCAGAGCAAATTCGATACTCGTTGTGGGGTTGAAGGGGTTGGGATAATTCTGAGAGAGTCCGTATGCGGTAGGAATCATCTCGGCGTCATCCACAGATACGATGGAGGTGGTGATGACATTGGTCGGATCACTCATATTTCCATTCGCATCAACCGCGCTAACTGCATAGTAATAGGTTTGGCCAATGGTCACATCTCCGTCGGTGAACATCGGCTCTATGGTAGCATAAACATTTGCATCTGTGAAGTCAGGATTGATTGCACGATAGACTTCAAAGTACTGGAAGTCATCCGCATCACTCATTTCCCAACCAAGCTCCACACTTTCGTCTGATGCACCGAGCAAGGTGAGTGGTCCTGGTATTCCAGGATGGATATTATCCACTGAGTACCCAGCACCTGGTTCACCATCGATATAGCCGTAGGTATCCCAGTGTCCAGTAACCATAAAACCAGTCAAGAAATCGATGGGGTCACTTACCATGGCACTTGAATCAACCAGTGTAGGTAATACGACGTTATACATTTCCATATCGTGATTGGGAAGATATTCCACAAAGTCCAAGATGGGACCCCACGGCGTATTGCTCAATCTCCAGATACTATAACCTGAGAAGGGGCCCCATTCGGTGCCACCTGGCCAGAATTGCATTCTAACCCAGCGACCCTGATCAAAGGGCTGATCAACAATATAGTTGATCTGAGGTGGTGTAGCGAACTGGCGTTGTTCTAGCCAGATGTCAATACTTTGCCAATCATTATTGATGGTAAAAGCACTGGGCTGACTTGGCTCAAAGCCATCGGCCCAGGCTGAGATATGATATTCGCCACTAAATGCGGGAATACTATAGTATCCATCTTCATCTGTCCAGCCCCAGAATCCGGTGGAGTCCATCAGGTTGACGATCATCACTTGAGCATCGTAGATTGGATAACCGTCACCATCTCTGACATATCCCTCCACACCACCATCTGGTACAGCCATGGCAAAGTCAAGAAAGGTTGTGTCATTTTGGACGGTAACACCATCTATCCACATGGGTGGATAATCCCAATGTTCTACAACCACATCATAAGTTCCGTTTGGCAGGTCGAACCAGAAAATGCCATCCCCGTCAGTAAATGACCAATATGATTCATTGTCATCCCAGCTATAGGCGTAGACATTTGCATCTTCGATGGGAGCTCCTGTCATTTCCTCATGTACCATACCAGTGATAGCACCATCCACTTGATAGGCTTCCAGGAAGAAGTTGAATGTATTCATTCCCGGGCCTATTGAGATTTCATCGTAATCATCATAGTAACCTGGAGCCCAGGCACCTATAAAATAGTAGCCTACTGGTAAATCGAAATAGAAGTACCCAAACTCGTCGGTTTGCATTCCGTTACCCCAACCATCATTTCCGATCTGGACCTGTGCATAGGGCACCGGCATACCATCTGAATCATATACAAAGCCTTCCAGGGAAGCATCATAAGTAATGGGTGTGAGATAAATATCATGTTCAATAAGGAAATCGGTGATTGTGAAGGTATCTACCTGAGTAGACATCCAATTCCAGCCACCTGCCATTACCTCGTAGGTACCAGGGGGAACGTATGCTTCATAGTATCCATCATATCCAGGACCTCTATGAAACTCCATTCCAGTATCAATGTTATACATTGACAAGCCGACCTGATCACTATCCATGATAGGTTCGCCAGTCTCTGAATTCATGAAATAGCCAAACAATCCACCAGTCAGAGTTTCCAGAACGATATCCTCTCCAACAGCTCCTGCTGGAACATCCCAGTTTTCAGATATCTGGACCACATTTTCCATGTTGTCTGGGAAAAAGACCATGAGATTGTAAAGGAAATTAGGTCCTCCAAAGACGGGGAGATCATAGGAACCATCTGCACCACTCACTGTGACTGAATAGCCTACTCCCATATTCATACTCATACCCACAACAAATGCATCCGCGAGGGGAGCATTATCTAGCATGACCGTGCCTGAGATAACGTTGTCGGTGGCTATGAGTGTAAAGTCAACAGTAGCGACAGCAAAGTCTCCGACACTTACATATTGACTTTGGGGAATCATGAATGAACCGGAAAGCGTTTCCCAGTTTAACTCCACATCATAGTCACCAGCCATGACACCCATGCTATAGAAGCCACTTCCATCAGTAATGGCCTGGTATCCAGGACCGTCACCCATATGTGCAGTTACCTCAACGCCCACAACAGGTGTACCCATTTCGTCCAGCACTAGACCTTCGATGGCACTATTGGGAGCAACATAGTAAAAATTGTAGCCTGTTTCAGCTCCTTGAACATTGACGAAATGATGTGACGGATCTGGCATGAGCCCTTCTGTCATATAAAAATGGTCTTCAGTTCCAACCATGACATTGCCTGTATCGGGAAGATCTATATGATATTGACCGGCACCATCAGTAACAACAATGACGGATGGGTTGTCATTTTCATCATTTTCATAAACTGCCCAGACAACAATACCCTCTAAGGGAGCACCGCCACCATCGGTTTCATAGATAGATCCAGAAACAGAGAGGGGTGAAGCCACCGTATAAAAGGAAACAGGGGTAACAGCCATATCCATATCAGCCGAGGCCACAAATAGAAGATCATCAGCCAGGTAATTGAGCCCGTCTGCCATTTCATCAGTATATGTGAAGCCGTAAATACCGTCTGTCCCATCTGCGTCATTCATGTCATTGTCCATGAATTCATAATACTCTAGACCAACATCACCATCGTCTAAATCCCCATTGTGATTGCCATCCCAGATTACTGCGAACTCGCCACCTAAATGTCCACTGAGAGTGATTTCAAAATAGGGATTCGAACCAATTTCTAAATTGGCCATCACGTCTCCATTGACGGTCATGTTAAAGTGTGTCCCATCAAAAAGATTTGTGCCGTCAGATTGAATCATGTAGTCAAATTCGAAATATTGACCCCAGGTATTCACATTGGTCACTTCAAAGGCAACATACATATGTGATGTGCGAGTATAGACAACCCAGATATTTCCAACTGCTAATGGTTGATAGTCGTTACCCGCTGGAGCGTTATCCCATGAAACTGTGGTCCATGCTTGCATCGGGTCATCGATGGTGTGGACCATATCAATATAATCAAGGTTGTACGAAGGATCGAAGAAATAGAGCAGACTCGGGTCACTCCAAGCAGCATTCTCATTACCGAAATTAGTTCCCTCATTTCCAGTGATCCGAACATCCATTCCTGTTGTATCAGAACCATTCTCTCCAGTTAGGAAATTGAAAAATAAAGAGTCAGGATGACTACTCATAATACCACTGTTGTAGAACACATCTCGCAAAGCATGGGTGGGAACTTGTGGAGTGGGTCTATTGTCGCGTACCAAATTGATATCTCGCTGTGGATCAACAATTGGTGAGGCTTGTCGTTGAATCTTGGTCAGGGCCTTACTCAAACGCAGCATGCGTTCCTGCTCTGGCGTAGCCCGCGTAGCCACACTGTTGGCTTTAATGTTTTTAAGCAAAGTGCCCTGGTTCTGCAACTGTCTTAATTGTTTAATTTTTTCAATGTTTGGCGCTGCTTCATCTGCCAGCATAAACATTGGCGTGGCTACTATCATGATTGACACGATAACTAGCCAGGATATTCCTCTTGAGTTGATGGTACGCATCTTACGTCCTCCATAGTTGTTAATAACAAGCGAAAATAGCGCTTTGGAAGGGAATATTTGTGACATGGCACACAAGCCCAAGAGGGATCGTATTCCCCTGTGACATGGCTCAAATATAAACCACAATATCACATGTAAACATCTAAAAAAACTTATACTTGCGACTATAAATGAATGCGGATGTATTGCACTAATAAAAGTGTTAAGGACCTAATTAATAACAATTTCCAGTGATAAAACGCTTAGATCAGGGAGCAAGCGGTGTAAAAATATAGCTGGTTACATCCTTTGCACTAAGGATTTGCTTACGCAATTCGGACTCAGGATAGTCCTTGAGGTAAACATCAAAAAATTTAGCTGTATTCACTCGCAACAAATCGTTGAGCCAGATGGGATTTTGAATTTTTGTGTATCCAATTAACAGGGAGAAAGGCGTAAAGAGGGGCATGTCAGTGAAGTCAGTATGCAAGGTCCCTGGTACCAGCATTTTATATACTGGACCACTACTCCGGGATAACATATCATCCATACGCATATAGTTCCCTGGCTCGGACCATTGTTTCTGTCCAAGATGAAAGATGGGTCTATTTAGACCAGTGGCTATCACAGAGTCAGGGATTGGTGCATACCAGCCATCCAGAACCATGGCAGCCTCAACACGAGAGTCCAATGCCATGGTAGTGATACCCACTGCTCCACCCAATGAGTGACCCATCACTCCGATTCGATCTGTGTCCATTGGAAGGGCATCAAAAAATACATTTGAGCTATCGATCTTTATTACATCTAGAATAAACCGAAGATCTTTCACCAAAATTTCGATTTGGGACAGGTCGATACTATTCAAAAAGTCAGCATTTAGGGCTCGTCTTTTTCCAGCTCGATATTCGGCAGTTAGCCCATCATCGAAAATAGTAATGTTTGCACCATAGCTATGGTCAGCGGCAAATACCACATAGCCATAACTGACCAATTCCTCGATGAGGGCTGTGTTTTGAAATCGCATACCGCTCAATCCATGAGAAAAAAGTATGACAGGAAATTTTATATCCTTCTCAAGATTTGGTAAGGTGGGAGTGGCATGTGTTTTGACATCGCCAAAATGATTGATAAGGGAGAGAGGCAAACGCAATTGCTTGGCAATGGCTGGCAGTCGCAATTCAGGATCATCGATATACGCCAGGGCAGAAAAATCATTTTGATTTGCAATTGGGAACCATGTTTGGACCACCAGGCGACGGTAATCTTTTTCTGCTGTGAAGGTTTCATCACGGGAGCTGTCGGTCCACGTTGAACTATGGGTGGCCACTGAATAGGGACCAGTCGGTGCAGGAAGATCAGAAAAGGGGGCCATCACGGGAAAAATCATAGTACAATTGCTCAAGCTCATTATCAGGAGCAGCATAAGGGACAAGGTCAGGTTAGTGAAGCGCACATTTGTCATGGTGACAAAGTACCCCCAGCTCCAACCCTACAAAATATTTTCTACCTCCTAATCTCTGACCAGGGACATCAATCCCTCACCCTGCCGGCTAAGGCGTAGCTCACGGAGCAAAGACTAGAGCTCGTCGAAGGGTGCTGGCGCATGTGAAATAGTCATACTCCCACAGGCTCAGCATGACGAGATCTGGAGCAGCTTCTACTTTGCAACCCCCAACCAATCAACTCAGCATTCACAATTCACAACTCAATTCCCTTCACCACCGTCAATTTCCGTTTATCTTCATCCCGTATGATTCGTCGAATTCCCAAAAATATCCGCTCTGTTTTAGAGCGAGCCGGCCGCCTGGCCCAGGCCTCCAATCTGGAATGCTATACGGTGGGTGGTTTTGTTCGTGATCTAATTCTAGATGTTCCCAGTAAGGATGTGGATATCATGGTAATCGGAGACGGGTTGGCTTTTGCCAGAAAACTGGGGAAAGAGCTTGGCACCCCTGACATCGTGGAATATGGTGAATTTGGTACTGCCTTGATTCCCTATGGGGAATTCCTCATCGAGGTCGCCTCTGCTCGATCTGAAACCTATGCAGCGGATTCCCGAAAACCGAAGGTGGTCTATACCGATCTTAAGGGTGATCTAGGTCGCCGGGATTTCACAGTGAATGCCATGGCTATCAATCTGCTACCGGATCACTTTGGAGATTTGGTGGATGAATATGGAGGTATCCAGGATCTCCAGGATAAAATTTTGAAAACACCCCTGGATCCTGTAAAAACGTTTGATGATGATCCACTCCGCATGATGCGGGCAGCCAGATTCTCTGCTCAGCTGGAATTCAAGCTGGTCCCTGAAGCCATGGAAGCCATGCAATCCCGGGTTGACCGAATTGCCATTGTCTCCCAGGAGCGGATCACTGATGAAATTGTGAAGACTTTGAAAGCCAGAGTACCCTCAATTGGCTTTTATGTTATGCAGGAAGCTGGCCTTTTACCCCTGGTCTTTCCTGAAATTGCCATCCTAGGTGGGGTAGAGGATCGTGATGGTCAACGTCACAAAGATGTCTTTCACCACACATTAAAGGTGGTTGATAATACTGCAGAGCGCAGTGATAAAATGCGATTACGCTTTGCCGCTTTGGTCCATGATATTGGTAAGCCCGCCACTAAAAAATTTATTGAAGGTACTGGTTGGAGTTACCATGGACACGAAGAGCTGGGGCGTAAAATGCTCAATGATATTGGCAAACGTATGCGACTCTCCAGGAAACTCACCGCCTATTTAAAACGAATGACTCGACTCCATCTCCGTCCCATTGCACTTGCCCAGGAAGAAGTAAGCGACTCTGGCATTAGAAGACTTATCGTTGAGGCTGGCGAAAATCTGGAGGATCTGATGATTCTGGTTCGTGCCGATGTTACCTCAAAAGATTCCAGACGAGTGAAGCGCTATTACGGTAATTTTGACCGTGTCATGGATCGCATCCAGGAAGTAGTGGAAAAAGATGCCATGCGTGCCTTTCAGTCACCTCTCCGGGGGGATGAAATTATCGAACTTCTGGGTGTCCCACCTGGACCAGTAGTTGGCCGCATCAAAAAAGCCATTGAGGAAGCCATTCTGGATGGTGTGATTCCCAACGAGTATGAGGCCTCACGAGAATACTTCTTCAAAATCAAGGATGATTTCGTCGAATAAGCCTCCCACCCCTGCTCCTTTATTTCTAGTATCTAGTTTGGACCTTCACCACCGATCCGTCACCATGAGCCTGTAGAATGGTAATAGTCCCGCTTCAGGCTCAGGACGAGATCGCCGGCAGACCCTCCTCATTGTCATTGCAAGGGAGTATGACCGAAGCAATCTCGGATTCCTTGGGCAAATCAGGTATGGCGATCGCCGCGTCCTATGGGACTCGCGAAGACTTGTCAGGCAGGCTCAGCATGTCGAGTTCAATCCCACCTTCTACTTTCAGATTTCTACCCTCACTCACAATTCCTAACTAGCATAATTCTTGATTCCGTAGTCAGACAAACTACCTTCAAGTAACGCTAAAAACGTGTAGAAGTGCCGATGCATTCAATAAGGAATAAATTCAAATGGATATAAAGCTTCAAACAGAGTTGCTTAATACACTTAAAGAGCGGTTCGCAAAAAATATGCAGCGGCACCCTGGTCTCAACTGGAATTCTATCCAGGTGAAGGTGGAGAAATCTCCTGAAAAACTGCAGGCACTTGATGCCATGGAACGTACCGGAGGAGAGCCAGACATAATTGATCATGATGGGGATGCTGATGCATTTACCTTCTGTGACTGTTCTGCTGAAAGTCCCCTTGGCAGACGCAGTCTGTGTTATGATCGCAAGGCGTTAGACACTCGGAAAAATAATAAACCAGGAGGCAGTGCCCTGGAAATGGCTGCCACTATTGGGATTGAGATTCTCACAGAAAAACAATATCGTGAGTTGCAGTCCCTGGGAGAATTTGACAGGAAAACTTCAAGTTGGGTGATGACCCCAAGCAAGATAAGAGATCTTGGTGGAGCCATCTTTTGTGATCGACGCTATGACCAGGTTTTTGTATATCACAATGGCGCTGATTCATACTATGCTGCCAGGGGCTTTCGTGGTTGCCTAAAGGTTTAGACCTCGCCATAAAGCACTTCTCCCGAAAAAGTTTAGAAAAGGATTATGATGAAAAAGTTATTACCCCTTATGCTTTTTATAATGCTGATCTCGGTCCCCAAAACCTATGGCTGAGGCGTCCCCTTACCGGGCGGTCCGCCCCCACAATGCAGTGATTCAGGCAACCATGATGGCCATGATAGTAGCCCCTTAACACTGGGCATTGGCCTGGGTACACTAAACTCTACGCTCCGTTTTGAAGGAAGTGAAGATGTTGAGATTGAGATGAACTCAATCTCCCTTTCCAGTGCCTGGAGACTCAATGAAAAGTGGTCGCTCCGCGGAGGATTAGGGTTCATCATGGATGGAACACTCACTCCGCCTGGGCAATCAACCCAAAACGTCCTTCCAGGTGGTGTGCTTGCAGTAGGAGTAGAATACCTATGGCAACAAGGTGAGGCGTATAAACCATATATCGATTTTTCAGTCTTCATGAGTGCATCTTCTGCCAGTGTTGAGGATCCCAATTCAGAGGAAACAACCCAATACTTTTCTTCAGATTTAAGAGTGGGTGCACGGGCTAGCTGGATAATTAAAGATAAAGTTTTCCCATATCTGACAACCCGTGTTTTTGCAGGCCCTGTAAGTTGGGAGTTAGCCGGAGAAGATGTAATCGGAACCGATATTCATCACTACCAGGTTGCTCTGGGAACAGCTATTCAATTTGGCAAGACAGGCACATTTGTGGAATACTCAGGTCTTGGAGAAAAGGCCTTAAGTGTAGGGCTGAGTTACGCCTGGTAACATATATTGTTGAAACATCATGAGGCGCATGACGTTTAGTCTGAGTCATATGGACAGATGTTTCAAAGCCGGACCAATGAAGGATGCACTGCAATGCCATTCGATGCCCAACCCACTTTAACAGGAGTGAACCTCAGACTCAGACCACTTCGAGCCAATGATTTCGATGATCTCTTCGCTGTGGCATCTGACCCCTTGATCTGGGAGCAGCATCCAGCCTCCAATCGCTACATCCCTGCAGTCTTTAAAACTTTATTCCAGGAGTCAATGGAATCGGGCGGTGCACTGATTGTACAGGATGTCCAGAGTCAGCAGGCAATTGGCTCATCGCGCTTTCATGGCTATGATGAGGCAAAAAGTGAGGTTGAAATCGGCTGGACGTTTCTGGCTCGTTCCTATTGGGGGGGACGATATAATGCAGAACTGAAGCATCTTATGCTGGAACATGCATTTCAGTTTGTGAGGAGTGTTGTTTTTCTGGTAGGTCCTCATAATATCCGTTCTCAGAGGGCTGTTGAAAAGATTGGCGGCGTGCAGGATGGTTCCAGATTTGATGGAAGTGGACGCGAAAGTATTGTCTATAAGATTACTCCCAAATCATTCAGGTATGAGTCCTGACCGGGATCAGCCAGGTAGAGCGCAACCAAATAAACGAGGGAATTATGCAAAAAATATTGGCTTCTCATGCTCCAGCTTTAAAGAATATTCAGTCAAAAATAGAACAAGAATTCAAGATTTCAGCTGACAAGATCAAGCCAGTGAACTTCTCAATTTCAGATGGTGATGTGATGACCTTCCAGCTAGCCTTTCAATATCCAAACCCAGATGGTCTTAAAGAAATATTGCTTGATTTAGAACTAAGGGGAAATGCTCCAGACACCTTGTATTTTGAGACACTCAACGGTCTAAAAGGATATGAAGCATCAAATGACTATCATGGACTGGAAAACGAGATTGTCAAATACATCTCAATCAAAGTGGACGATTAATTTTCGGGAATTAAGGACTTAATTATGACTTTTGATGAAATAGACAGCAAGATTTCTACCTTTATGGAGCGCTGGGGTATCCTGGCAGTTCGTATATCATTTGGAATCATTTTTATCTGGTTTGGTATTCTAAAGCCCCTTGGTATATCCTCGGCTGAACCCCTGGTTCTTGCCACAGTGCCCTGGCTACCAGTATTCGAGGGAGAAACCTGGGTTTCCATCATTGGTTGGTGGGAAGTATTAATTGGCGTGGCCTTCCTTTTTAAGCGAACCATTCGTATAGCCATTGGTCTACTTGCACTTCAGATGGTAGGGACCTTTTTACCCCTGGTCATGCTTCCAGAGATCACTTTTCAAGCCGGTTACTTCCCATATGGACCCACCATGGAAGGACAATATATTATCAAAAACCTCATGATAATTTCTGCAGCATTGGTGGTAGGGGGTACAGTTCGACGCTTCGAGCACGAGTCCAAATGATGGTGTCAATTCAATTTTTCATTTAATGTTGATTAAGAACCCTACATTTTTTAAAATGGATAAAACTGACTCCATATTTAGTAGCGAATGACAAACATGAATAAATCAGATACAGAATTAATTGGGAATGAATATATCGCTGAAAATTTTAACAGTGATCAGTTTCAGGAAATATCAAATCACCTCCTGAAAGAAAATGTATCGATTTTAATTCCAGATGGAGATAGTGACTTTGCTCTGCCTGTGATCGAATGTTTGTCTCGAATACCAAAAATAAAGATAGTTGTTCTTTCGCATAATCGTTGGTCCATTGCCCGCTTCACAAAGCATAATATTGTTTATAGGTACAGTGAATTGGCAGAGACCGAAGCCGGTTGGATAGATGCCCTAATCTCCCTCATGAGTGAACTGGAAATAGATATGGTATTGCCTGTTGATCAATATACCATCGGGAATCTCACCTGCCATAAAACCCTGTTTCATCAAACAGATCGCAGAATATCAGTACCTCCTGTTAGCTCATTTGAAATTGCTACTGATAAATGGCTGCAAGCAGAATTGATGATGAACAATCATCTGTCGACTCCCTATACAATATTGATTGATTCCCTGAAAAAGATCGAAGCCGGTCTATCTGAAATAAGCTATCCAGTGCTCACAAAACCCAGAAAATCGAGTAATGGAGAAGGAATCATTCTCTGGAACGACAAAGCAAATTTACTCAGATATCTCAGAGAGGAAGCACAGTTATCAGAAATTGTCATTCAATCCTATGTTAAAGGTGGAGGTGTCGATTGTAGTGTTCTCTGCCGGGATGGTGTCATATTAGCGTATACCATTCAAGAGTCAGTATTGCCTGGCAATCGACCATTTGGCCCAGCAGGAAGTATTCGTTTTGCTCAAAACGAGGAAGTACTGTCTTTAGCGGAAGGTCTTATCAAGTCACTGAGCTGGTCAGGAATGGCACATATTGACATGATTTACGATGAAGATGAAAAAAAGTATAAAATCATCGAAATTAATCCACGATATTGGGCCTCTTTACTAGGCTCTCTGAGTGTGGGAGTAAATTTTCCTTATTTGGCCTGTCTTGATCATCTGGGGGTACAATTCTTAAAGCCACCATACCGATCTGAGCCCTATCTGAGCGGTCGCGCCCTATTTCGCATATTTTTAAAGAACCCTTTTTCCTCATCAGCAAGAAGTGTTGGTTTCAAGAAGACCAGTCTGAAATATATTTTGAGCGACCCCTTACCAACCCTTGTCAAAATGTTAAGAAAAATCTATCGTCTCTCCTCAAAAAAACTTAGCTCCAGCCAGTCTGTACCTATCACTGACCACTAATCAACCAGTATGAGTCTTCATACAAAATGATCCGCGAGGTGCTTGTTTGCTTCAAATGTCGCATACAGGCTACCCGTGCATCTCGGGGCTTGATTTCTCATGGACTATCCTCTCGAAAAAGGTAGATTTCCAGCATAACTAATTCAGGAGATCGGGACATGAAAAAGCTATGGATGGCACTGGTTATCATTGTGATATTGGTGCTCGTTGTATTCGCGTGGTTAAAATTTTCATATTTGAGGGGACCTCTGACTATCAATGAGGGTGAGTTAAATCTACCTCAGCTTTCTGCTCCTGTCACGGTATATACTGACGACTATGGCGTGCCCCATGTCTATGCTGAAAATGAAGAAGATCTTTTTTTCGCAGCTGGTTATATCCAGGCTTCTGAGAGACTGTACAAAATGGATGTCATTGCCAGGGCAGTGGAAGGTCGACTGGCAGAAGCTTTTGGACCAGATCTCATCGATGATGATAAGTATCTGAGAGTCTGGGGTTTTCATCGCATTGCTAAAAACAGTATTAATAACATGTCTGCTGAGACCCGCACTATTCTTGAACGGGGGCTGGAAGGTATAAATGCCTACATTGATAATCATGAGGATGATCTTCCCGTAGAATTCAAGATTGCAGGACACAAGCCCATCCACTGGACCCTGGAACATGTGATTGGATATGCACGACTTATGGGACACGATCTCTGCCTGGCCTGGATGCCGGAAGTCATTTTTGGTGGCGTTCTTGACAAGCTGGGCGATGAACTGGCCCGCGAACTCTACCCGGTCTATCCAGATACCAAACCTTACATCGTTCCCCAAACGCCTAAAAATTTTAGTGCCGTTGCCGAATCCATGTTCCGGAGCGAAAAGAGAATTCGAGAAATTACGGGAGCCACGGGATCACATATCGGAAGCAATAGCTGGGTTCTGGGTGGCGGAATGACTAAGAGTGGCAAGCCCATCCTGGCCAATGATCCCCATTTAGCGTTTTCCCAGCCTCCTGTCTGGTTTGAGATGCATCTGGTAGGTGGACGCTTCGATGTTGCCGGCGTCACGCTGGCAGGCGTTCCCGTAGTCATTCTGGGCCAGAATCAGCACTACGCCTGGGGTTTTACCAACGTCATGGTGGATGACACTGACTTTTATGTTGAGGTCACCGATGATGCCCACCCCGATCAATATTTTTATGATGGTGAATGGCGAGACATGGTCATTCACGAAGAGATCATTAATGTAAAGGGGGAGGAACCTGTGGTTCATATCGTCAGGGAAACCATTCACGGACCCATCATCAATGATGTCCATGCCGTATTAAAGGCCAATGAATCAGCTCCTGTGTCCATGTCCTGGGTGGGGAATTATCTGACCAATGAGGTCGATGCCTTTATCGGACTGAATACTGCCAGGAATTGGGATGAATTTTCCACCGCCGTAGAGAAATTCTGGATTCCCGGACAAAATATGATTTATGCCGACTTGGAAGGTAATATTGGCTGGAGACCTGCCGTTGCCTTGCCCCTGAGAGCGCCTGGAACGGGATTGGTTCCACTCCCAGGAGATGATCCCAAATGGGACTGGCAAGGATTTGTACCCTTTGAGGAAATGCCTTTCCAGTACAATCCTGATCAGGGCTATATCGCCACAGCCAACAATAAAACCATTGGTGATGAATTCCCTTATTACATCAGTGCTTACTGGGAGCCACCTGCCAGGGCAAATCGTATCAATGAGATGTTGAGCGTTCCAAATAAGAAGTACAATGTCCAGGATATGCAGGCTATTCAGAATGATTTTCTATCTGATCATGCCCGGGATTTGACCCCTTTATTTTTGGATTTATTAAGTGAAAGCAAATTCAACAATCCCAATGCTACTGCAGCTGTGGACGCACTGAAAAACTGGGATTATATCATGGGTAAAAACTCACTCCAGGCTACAGTGTTTAATGTGCTTTGGGTGAGATTTGCCTACAATCTTTATGGTGATGAAATGGACCTCATAGGACCTGAGTTCAAGGAGGGTTTCTTTAAGCTGGCCAATATCGCCATCCGCAATGCCATCTATCTTCTGGATGAGATACCCACATCAGCCTGGTTTGATGATGTTTCTACTGAGAATATTGTTGAGACTTCCACAGATATCCTGGAACGATCACTTCAAGAAGCGGTGTCTGATCTTGAGGAGCGCTTTGGTCCTGATACTGAGGATTGGGTATGGGCCGAAATGCACACCCTCACCCACAAACATCCCCTGGCTCAGGTGAAAATTCTGGATTGGATGTTGAATTTGAATGTCGGTCCTTTCCCTGCAGCTGGTTCTGGTACCACCGTCAATAATATGGAATATCGTATGTACAATCCATATGATGTCGTGTTGGGGCCATCAGTTCGTCATATCTATGATTTTGCAGACTTTGACAAAGGTAGTCTCAGCGTATTGCCTACAGGACAATCAGGCAACCCTCGCTCTGACCATTATGCCGATCAAGCCGAGATGTACAACACGGGTCAGTACCGGGTATTTCCCATTAATGAGGAAGTGATTAAAAATGCCGGGTACAAAAAGTTAATGATGGTCCCCTAATTCAAGTCATCAATCAGGCGGGGAATAAACCTCTCCTCGCCTGATTCCTGATCTTGTGATACAAATTTCCCACAGTATTTTGCCCTCATGATTATCTATCTGCTCTCAGTCCTGGTTCTAATGCTATTGTTGTACCATTTCTTTATCTGGAAACCTCTGGATACCTCAGTTCTGTATAAGAAACATCCCTACCTCCTTTTTGGACATCGTGGCTCGCCTTTACACGAGCCTGAAAATACCATTGCTGCTTTCAAGATGGCTATTGCCGATGGGTGTAACGCCATTGAATTGGATGTTCACCGAACCCGTGATGGGCATTTGGTTGTTTTTCATGATGACACATTAGAAAGAACCAGCAATGGAACCGGTCGTGTAGCCGAGCATACACTGGCTGAGCTCCAGGTTCTCAACGCCGCCAAAGAATGGGAGGGGAGAGAGGAACGTATCCCCTTGCTTCAAGAGGTTGTTGATGCGCTGCCGGATAGCACAATTTTTAATTTTGAGATCAAGAATTTCTCATTCTTTTCAGAGCAACGCACTGAATTAGAATTGATCAGGTTTATTCATGAGAACAAAATGCGAGACAGGGTTATCCTCTCATCCTTCAATCCGTTAAACATCTGGCGTGTGAAAATGTCTGATCCCATGATATTTACGGCATTGCTGTGGTTTAATCCCAGTATTTTATCCCTGAGACATCCACTGGGAGTGCACCTTTCCCACCCCGATCTTTTCCATCCTTTTGAGGAAAACGTGAATTGGGGTGTCAAGTTCTGGTCGAGAGTAAAGAAAATACCCATGCATGTCTGGGTGGTGAACGATGCAGAAACAATGAAGATTTTTGCCAAGGATCCCATGATCAAGGGAATCATGTCTGATGATACCAAATTGTTGATTGAGACAGTAGGAGATAAGCTTCTCCCTGAAGTGCCTGTACCAGGCCCACTATAAAACCTGAGTTTCATTAATCGGAATAATAATAATTCTTGCTAATCGTGCAGGAATTAATCACTTTGTAATGCGAAGTACTTTTTAGAACAATTGAACACTTCGAGAGGGAATATGAACGATCAAATTGAAATGATAGACCAGGTTTTAAGGGAGCTGCAAAAAAATATAGCTCAGCGAGCCGTTGATTTTTTTCGCATCGGATGGGTCATTTTCCTGGGCGGTTTATTGCACTACCTCCTGGCCTATATGAATAGATACGATTTGATCCAGATCGTCTGGATCATTGTCCCTGGGCTTTGCATTCTCGTAGGTATTATCTCCAATAGTAGGCGATCTGATTACACGGACCTGTCCACCAGTGGAAAACTCCTGGTCAACGTGTGGGGCATTGTTGGTGTTAGCATGATATACCTTAGCCTAATCGCACCCCGTCTTGGCTATATCCCACCGGAAATGGGAATTCCTATGGTCTTCATATGCATGTTTATTTCAGTCTCTATAACCGGCCTGGCCATTAAGCATGCACCAACTATTATTTTAAGCGTCCTTTGGCTCGCAGCATCTGTTGCCGCTTCAGCTCTGGATCCAATATTTCATATCCATATCTTGATGGCTGTTGTACTGCTGGCTTTTCTTTTGCCATCCTATCTCATTCAGGCGAAATACCTCTAAGAACTATGCTCGACTTCAAGGCCTTAAATCAACTTATTCACGCTCCCATTCGTTTGGGCATCATGACTGTCTTAAGTCAGCAGGAAAATAGTGATTTCAATTTTCTAAAGAAAACCTTGGATACTTCAGATGGTAATTTGAGTACACATCTCACAAAGCTAGAGGTCGCAGGTTATATAAAAATTACCAAATCTTTCCGCGATAAATTACCCCACACCAGCTATAACTTGACTCCCGAGGGAAAAAGGGAATTATCAACCTATTTATCTCAGATGCGCAACATATTGCAACAATCGGTAGAATGATGTTAGAATGAAAGTTCTAAAATATTTGCATCTGTTCATCTGGTTTTTGAGCTCCCTAATGGCTCAGAATCAGACCTGGACCCAGAAGTTCAAAATCCCCAATATTGAAACCTTTATTTCAGATACCCTGAACATTGATGTGGTCCAGGATTCAAGTCTGGATCCATCCTCCAGCTCTATTGAGGTCGTTGACTCCAGAGTACTGGATGGTTCAATTCTAGGTATTCGCCAGACCAAGAAATACAAATATATTCCTGTGGACCAATATCTGGCCCTGGATCAATCCTTATCAAATCTTTTTCAAACTCAGTTTGTTCACGACTCCCTGGGTCTGTCTGGTACGCTTCACCTTTCAAAACTCATTTTGTGGAGTGATAATTCCAGCATCAAGCAAAAGGGTCTCTGTCTCAGCGCTTATACCACCTTTTATGACAGCCTGGATCAACCGGTGAGTGACTGGATCTGGGAAATGCGGGTGAAGCGCGAGAAAAAAGAAGCAGATACACTTTATCTCGGTCGTGTGGTTCAGGAATTCGCCAGGGAACAATCCCGGGTGCTTTCTGAAAAGGAGTTCAATTCTGAATTCTATCCATACATTTTCCGACGTCAACTCACGGCCTGGTCAGAATTCATTTATTTCGCTGACGGATATGCCATTAATGCTCACTTCAGACTTGATTTCCCTGCAGATCAGGAATCAAAATGGATGCGTGGCTCACCTGGTTTGTTTTATCGCCGATCAGATATTCACGAGTCCATCGCCATAGGTGGTAAAGATCAGCAGTGGTACCAACGCTTATCGAGACAGTGGATTACCCAGCTCTCAGGAACATATCGCTTTGGTTTCAATAATTTTGAGCGGGGTCACTTTCAACATCTGGACTACTACAATTTGTTCTATATAAACTTGTCGGCTCAGGCAAGTATTGAATACCGGCCTGTTTATCACAAGGGTCTATACGGTGGAATGGGCGTATATGCCGGGTACAACATTCTACCCACAGTTATCCCAGAAGGTGAAATTGGATTCCTCGTAAGAGTGGGAGTATTGTTGCCATGATCTTGAGAGCCAAACTATTTGTGGCCCTCTTGGCCATCCTATCATTCAGTGTCCAATTGAGCGCTGCTGATGTCACTGGCTTTGTTCACGATGTGCAATCTGGTGAGAGTATTATTGGTGTGAATGTATTTGTCAAGGCCAGTGGGCAAGGTGCCGCCACCAATGTGGAAGGCTTTTTTATTCTCCGGGGCATCAGTACAGGTTCAGTTGACCTCACATTTTCTCACATCGCCTATGAGGACACAACCCTGCGCATTGACCTGGGATCTGAGAATCATTTTATTTCAAGTGTGAGCCTGCGACCCCATGCCTTAGACACCAAAGCCATAGAAGTGGTGGGTAAACGGACCACCATCATCAAGGATATGGATATCTCCAGTATGCAGGTTGATCCAGTCATTCTCACAGAGATTCCTCAGCTCAACAAAGATGTCTTCAAGCTGATCCAATTCTCCCCCAGTGTGACCACCTCCGATCCCATGTCACCCCAATATTATGTCCGGGGAAGTGATCCAGGTGAAAACCTGGTTCAGATGGATGGGATGACCATCTACAACCCACAACACTTTATGGGATCCAGTGCCATCTTTAATCCCTACTCCATCAAGAATGTGGAGATGCTGGTGGGAGGTTTCGATGCTGAATATGGGGGGCGCAATGCTTCCATAATGAACATATCTACCCGTGAAGGTCACCAATCTGAAATCCACGGTGAATTCCGACCTTCCATCTCAGGTATCAGTGGGGCTATTGAATTTCCTGCAGGTGAAAATGGGACCGCCATGGTGTCTGGAAGAACCTATACTGATTTTATGCTCAGGGTCATGATGGGCTCACCGAATCTGGTTATGGATTACAACGCAGCTTACCAGGTATTGCTTGGCAAAACGCGACTCAGATTTTCCGGGTTTTTTGCCCGGGATTATATGGATTATAGCGTAGACAATCTCATGCTCTTCTTTCCAGAAGGCTTGTTTGATTCCTTCGGTGAAGGATTCGTCACCAATACCACCAACAGAGCCCTGGGGGTCAAATTCAATTCCGTGCTCCTACCGACATTGACCCTGGAGGGACAAGTCTATCATTCAGCTTCCTCAGTGGACAACCTGACCTATTTCAATTACGCCATAACAGATACGGTGGAAGATTTTACAGCGGCTCTGGACTACAAAACCCATATTGAGAATACAATTGGAGAAAATACAGGGAAGGCGAGCCTGGCCTGGTATGCGTTCTGGAAGCAAACCCTGAAGCTGGGTCTGGAGATCAATGATATTTATTTTGCCAATGAAGTGGGACGCTTTGATGCAGATCCAAATCCGAATAAGTCTGGAGCCCAATTCCAATCCTTCTTTGTTCAGGATAAGATTGAGCTGGGTCCGCTCCAATTCAAGCTGGGACTGAGAAATTCCAGATCCCAAACCCCAGGCTCCGCAAACCCGCTTCGCCTTGGTAAACAAGGCGGATGGCATATGGAGCCACGGATTTCAGCCAGCCTCAGAATTCCTGGGGGTCATCAACTCAAAACTGCCTACGGTAGATATTTTCAATATCTCACCACCATGGACTCCAAGGGTGATGAGTTTGTTCAATTTTTGGACTATTACCAGTCCCTGGAAAATCGAGAGCCCCTCAACTCCATCCATTACATTGTGGGTCTCAATGGTCCTCTGTTTGGCGACATCTCCTATGAAGTAAGTGCTTATTACAAAGATTTGAAGCAACTATATAGGGCAACTTACAGCAGTTCGATTGTCGCAGGAGAAAGCTCAGCCCTCCTCGAAGGGGGCTCTGGAGAATCCTATGGATTTGAAGTGCTGCTCAGGGGTGAATTCGGCCGTCTATCCGGATGGCTGGGTTATAATTATTCAAAAGGGTTCCGTCGCTACCCATCCATTCTTGATGGCGAGACGAGTCTCTTTGATGCCGACCAGCCTCACAACCTTAAATCTATTCTCCTATTTAAATTGACACCTGATATTGTCGCCAGTTCCACCCTGCAGATTACTTCTGGATTTCCACGTACCTGGGAGACGGGGATGCGTATGCATGGAACCTATGATCCCCTGACCAATACGGCTGGTTATTTTGCCACCTATATCACACCGCAGCGCAACAACGTGAGGTATCCGGCCCGGTTCGCCTGGGATATTGGCTGGAAGAAAAAACTTCGCTCAGGTTTTGGGTTTGATCTTGCTGAATACCTGGGTGGTGTAGATGCCTATATGACCATGACAGTCAGGAATCTGTTCTTCCTGCATCGAAATCCAGTCTATTATTTTTATATCCCAGAATACGGCTACTATGGGTTTGGTTCAGGATATCTACCCTCCATATCATTTGGTTACAGTCTGCAATTTTAATGGATACTACGATGAGAATTATATTCAAAATATCTAGCCTTATCATTTTGCTAGTGACAAGTGCCTGCGATTTGCCCCATCAACCAGGACCCATGCCCACAGAAATAGTGGAGACCAAATTTGAACCTGGTCTAAATATTATGGGAGTGCTTAGGGCCGATGATCAACCAGGGACTTCATTCATAAATATCAATCGGGCACTTACAACAGAGGAAATATATTCAGATACTATACCGAATTTTTCACCTCAAGTCGACTATGCAAAAGTGAGCTCAGCTGAGTCAGCTGCTGAGTACCAGTTCCGAAGGAGCGAGGATACCAGTGATTGGGGGAACTATTTCGACACAACGTTGACTGTTGAGGCGGGCATGATCTATGATCTGGAAATCAGCGCGGCTGGTTATCCCACACTCACTGCCTTCACCAGAGTGCCAAATAAACCTCAGCTCGTTGCCAATTCGCTCATCGTGAGTTCTGATGCCGTTTCATTTCAGATGCAACACCATGCTAGCGCTTATGAGTATAAGCTGTATTTGTTTTTTGCTGAAGCTGTCCTGGAAAAAGTTGTTCATCCTACCATTGGTGAGATCATTGATATCGCCTGGGGCTTTGGTAATGACAGGGGTGACCCGATATATCTCCAGCTCATTGCCCTGGATGAAAATTTGACTCGCTATGGAGATAGCCCCATCTCATTTATTCCAAATACCTACCATCCAGATGGATCTACGGTTGAGGGTGGCTATGGATGTTTTGGCTCAGTGTCCGTCACTTCCCTCGAGCTAAACTGATTGAAGTATTCCAGAATAATTTTGCAAGGCACTTGCATTTATGCCTGATGCATTCTATGCTAAAAGCCTTATGAATTCCAGGGAACTACGTGAAATAAAACTATCGTCTGAGACCAAATTTAGGGGAAATCTCCTCCATGTGGTTCGCGATGAAGTACAACTCCCTAATGGTAAAACCAGCATCCGTGAAGGGATTAAACATCCTGGAGCAGTGGTGATCATTCCCTTTTTGAACGCCACGACGCTTATCATGGAACGGCAATATAGATATTACCCCAATGAGATATTTTTTGAACTGCCAGCAGGTAAAACGGATGCAGGGGAGGATTTTCTCACCACAGGCAAGCGTGAGCTTCTTGAAGAAACCGGTTATGTAGCAAAACAGTGGACATTTATAAGTCACCTCTATCCTGCCATAGGCTATGCTGACGAGAAAATGGCAGTCTACGCTGCTCATGATCTCACCATGGAGAAAATTGATAGGGATGAGGATGAATTTTTAGAAATTATTGAAATGCCGCTGAACCAGGCCATGGAGATGTTGAGGCGAGGTGAAATCACTGACGCTAAAACCATGGTGGGTTTGTTCTGGGCTGAAAAACTGGCTAAGGGAGATTGGAAAGCTTATGCCCGAAGTTGATTTTGTATATGCATGTGAAGCATCTGATGTACCTGAAAATGGTGCACTGAATGTGAACCTGGATGGCGTTGAAATAACCATTTTTCATACACCGGATCGCTTTCTTGCCCGTTCTGGCGTTTGTAAGCACAATGGATTCAAACTCGAGTTGTGTGATATTACTGGAGACACTGTGACCTGTCCTTTGCATGGCTGGAAATACAGGATATCTACTGGCAAGGGGGTTAAACCTGCCTGGACAGTGCTTGAAACCTATCCAGTGGTGATGCGGGCCGATCAGCTCTGGGTGCAACCCCTGGCTGAAAAACAAGATGACGAGTTTGACACATCTGCTTTTGATTGGTAAACATTCAAACATGGGGAGGGTGAAATGACAAAAATAGCAGTGGTTTTATCTGGATCAGGATTTTTGGATGGATCAGAAATTCAGGAGAGTGTGATCACAATGCTTGCCTTGGATCGTGCTGGAGCTAGTTATCAATGTATGGCGCCAGATATGGAGCAAATGCATGTGGTCAACCACCTATCAGGAGAGGTCAGCCAGGGAGAGAGCAGGAATGTCCTGGTGGAAGCAGCGCGCATTGCCAGAACCCAGATCATTGATGTGGGTGATGCCAATCCCAATGATTATGACGCCGTTATTTTTCCAGGTGGCTATGGTGCGGCAAAAAATTTATCCGATTTCGCTGTTAAAGGTGCTGCAAGCACTGTGCAAGCAGATGTGCTCCAATTTGCCCGATCATTTGCTGCAATGGAAAAACCAATGGGCTTTGTATGTATCGCTCCAGCAATGATCCCCCATATTTATGGTGCAGATGCCAAACTTACCATCGGATCAGATGCTGATACAGCAGCAGCGATTAATGAGATGGGTGGTATTCATATTAACTGTCCAGTAGACGATTTTGTAGTAGATGAAGAAAGAAACCTGGTTTCCACTCCAGCCTATATGCTGGATATGAGAATCGGCGAGGTTGCTACTGGAATTGAAAAACTGGTCAATAAAATTATAGAGATGATCAATGGAAAATAGTGTTAAAGATTTAAAGCAGATCGCACACTTCTCAGAAGACGCTGCGAATATCAATAGTATGTTCAAAAGCGACCAGTTGCAGATGGATGTATTGCTTCTGAATACTCACCAATATATATCACCTGTGGTAGAGCCTATTTCAGACATCATTTATTTTGTGCTCCGCGGAGAAGGTGTCTTTGAAGTTGGCGATGAAGTGCTGGTTCTGACACGAAATACTTCCGTTCTGGTGGAGATGGGTGTCAGCTCCGGTATCATCAACGAAAGCGATGAGCAATTAACTGTTCTTAAGGTTGCAGCTCCTCCAGGAATCCATAACCCCAGCTCATAGGTTAAGAATATGCACGCTCCTGTTTTCCCATTACCCACAGTAAACCTGTTCCCAGAAACCACATCAAGTTACCACATCTTCGAACCGAGATACGTTGAAATGATTGAGAGTGTCCTGGAAGGGGACGGGCTCCTCGCCATGGGTGTACTGAAACCTGGTTATGAGGAAGAGTACTATGGTACACCGGAAATATATCCAATTGGGTGCCTTGGCAGGATAAAGTCATATGAGAAATTAGAAAATGGCAAATACAATATTGTTATTGAGGGTTTGTTCAGAGTTGGGTTTGGCGAAGTGGTTAAAGACAACCCCTATCGTGTTGCAGAATTGATTGAACTGCCAGAATCTGATTCGGGGAATGATTTTATTGATGAGAGGGAAGATTTACTGCTTCGTCTGAACTACCTCGTGGAACAGTCTCCAGACTCCCTGGACTTTACCCCAATACTGGGGGAACAGGAATCCTTCATCGCCCTGGTAAATTTGGTAGCCCGGACCTTACCCTTAAAAAATGACGAGCAATATTCACTCCTGGCAATGGATTCTGTTCGGGAACGTGCCAATCGCATTTTGTGGCTCATTGATGATCAGATAGAAACTATCGAACTGCTCAAGCGAGTTGATCCCAGAATTACGGATGATATTTCCCTGAATTAAGCCAGCCATTTCCCTGCGATTCTTCTTTTAATCACACCCCTTAACAATGGTTTATATAGTTCATTCAAGCACAGAGTGCTAAAATAAATTAATTACAAAGTGTGGTTTTGTTCTCTGTCAGCCTTTAATAAGAGACTCTGCTGACTTTATCAATTATACATGATAAGATTAATAATTGTTATTAGGAAACTGATGTGTTGGCATGTGCTTTGCAAATGACGAGGTGATGAAAATTCACAAAACTGTTAACCGATCATTTATGCAAGGAAGCCATTATGG
>JABMOS010000043.1 GCA_013203185.1 Fidelibacterota bacterium
AAAGAATTGGTGGGATTTCAACCTGGGGATGTGTTTAGCACAGAAGCAGATACAAAAGCTCTGGAGGCTTTTATTAACTTCAAGCCAACAATCAACCTGGAACAGGGCTTAGCCCATTTCGTAGAGTGGTACAAAAATTATCACAGCTGACAATCCCACCGATAGTATACACTTCTACCTTCTACCTTCTACCTTCTACCTTCTACTTTTTCACTTTTCACTTTTCACTTCTACCTTCTACCTCCTACCTCCTTACCGCTTTTCCCTACCAGTCCTCTGCAAAAACCCTACTCCATGCCCGCCTAATTCCTATATTCTGCTAAAATTCCTAGAAAGACCTTTTGTTTGCTTGAAACAACTATATTTTGGGCATCGAAATTCAAATTGATCGGTAAAACGCCAATATGTCAAGAATATTTAATTGGAAAACGCTATTGAGCTTGGTTTAGAGTACTAGATGGATTCAAAATACAAAGAATTATTCAATAAATCTGCTGATGCAAGCCTGATCATCAACAATGGTCTGTTTGTAGATTGCAACCAGGCCACCGTGGACATGCTGGGATTTAAAACCAAGGCAGATGTGCTGAATACCCACCCCTCAGTACTGTCACCTGAGTTCCAACCCGATGGACAGGACTCGGCCAGCAAGGCTGATGAGATGATGGCTTTGGCCTATGAGAACGGAAGCCATCGATTTGAGTGGAATCACCTCGGGGCCAATGGCGAGATTTTTCCTGTAGAAGTACTCCTCACCGCCATCTCCCGTGAAGAAGGAAATCAAACCCTTTTCACAGTATGGCGAGATTTGACTGATGCAAAAGAAAATCAGAGATTCCAGGATGCAACCTATGATTTGGCCAGGAAGCTGAGCACCCACATTGAAATGGATGAGATCGCTGAAATTGGCGCAGAACAGATTAGACACTTTTTTGAGAGTGATTCTATTTCAATCAATTTTATCGACCATAAAGGTGGCATCAACAGGGGACTCTATACCGAGGATACACTTGAAGGAGACACGGAGCCCACTACTTTTGAACCCCTTTCCACATCTTTTGATAAGCTGGATGCAGACAGTATTCAGGGCATTCCCAAGCCACTGCTCCTGAATCGAACAAAGGCGGAAATCAAAGCCAAAACTCTGGATCGTCCCTTTGGAGCTGTTTCCAGAAAAAGTGCTTCTCTTATGTTTGCTCCCATTGTGTGGGATGATACCAAAGTGGGCGAAGTAACCGCCCAGAGCTATAGCTTTGAAAAATATTCCGAAAATAATTTGACCCAACTTCAGGTGCTGGCAACACAGATTGGCGGTGCTTTTCTCCGTGCAAAAGCCTCTGATGACCTGAAAAATGAGCACAAGGAGCTTCGTAAGAATCAATCTCAACTTTTATTGTCCCAGCAACTTGCGCACATAGGGAGCTGGGAATATGATGTAAGGGAAAGAGAACTTTATTGGTCAGAAGAACTATATAATATATTTGATCTTGATCCATTAGAGCCAGTTACCTTGCGCCGCCTCTATAGCCGGATTCACCCACGGGACTTGGAGCTATTTAAACAGGAATTACAAGCTCAGACGTCTAAAAGGACGGATTATCGGATCATCCGTTCAGATGGGAGTATTCGTTGGATTCACGAAGTGCTTGACGAACCCAGACTCAAAAATGGTGAGGTGGTATTGTCCAGGGGTTGTGCCCAGGATGTTACCTCCAGCAAGGAGGCTGAAGAGCGCTTGGCAGAATCAGATAAACTCAGAGAGCTTCTCCTGGATATCATCACCCATGATTTAAAGAACCCAGCCGGCGTGATATTTAGCTTGTCTGAATTAGCCATTCAACAAATGCCTGACAATAAGCTGGTAGATGTACTTCATTCCACATCTGAAAGGTTGCTAAAAGTTCTGGATGAAACTACACTCCTCACACAAGCGACATTTGGCGAGAAGATTCCCTTGCATAAATTGGATCTATCTACCCTGCTCACTGAGGTTGTGGAGGAATTCTCATCACGTCTCACCGAGGCTTCTATAACGCTGGAAGTCAACGTCCCTGAACAACTGATGATTTATGCCAACCCCTTGATCAGTGAAGTATTCAAAAACTATATCAGCAATGCTATCAAGTATGCTGGATCTGGTAAAAGAATAATCATTAATGCAGAGTTAAAAGATGATGTAGTTGCCGCATGTGTCAGCGATTTTGGGGATGCCATCCCGGCCTTTGACCGCAAGCGGATATTTGAACGCAATACCCGGATCAATAGTGCCGATCAAAAGGGCAGGGGACTGGGTCTGGCCATCGTCCAGCGCATTGCTGCAGTGAACGATGCCGAGGTCTGGGTCGAACCCAATGAGCCCAGAGGCAATCGCTTCTGTGTCCGCATTCCCGTCCCACCAAAAAACTAACTACGCATAGTCCCGCATAGTCATTGCGAGGTCGCCTGTGCAACCGTGGCAATCTCGAACCCCTATAAATGCAAGGGAAACGGACTGATTCCTATTCCATATCACCCTAGGTCTACTTTTCGATCCGCTTAGCGGGTTGCAGCGCAGCGAGAAAACCGCTTAACACGATTAGAAACTGCCCCTCCTGATTCTCGGCACTATGTAGGATATATTGGTGGCGACACTTTCCCCGTTGACACGTATATCCTAACCAAAAGGTTTGTGATTTAGGTTGTAACCGATGCGTTTATTAAAGTACATAAAAACTAATATATTAGCTATAAAATGTTATATTCATTAATAAGGGATAATATAATGAATATACAAGAGTACATAATTGACGATTTTAATCCAAATAAAATTTTAGAAAAAATTGCTATCCGTATGAAAACCAGACGCCTTCTTTTGAATATTACTCAGAAGGAACTTGCAATTCAATCTGGAGTGAGTTTAGGTAGTATCAAGAGATTTGAAACAAAGCATCTCATTGCGCTTCAAAGCCTGATCAAGATTGCAGTCGTATTAGATGCTTCAGAAGAATTTCATCAACTATTTCCCCAGAATCAATTCAATAGTATTGCTGAGGTATTAAGGGTGACAGAGAAACAACCTAGAAAACGTGCCCGTGATGTTTGATCATATTAATTTGATTGATGTAAAGATTGGCTCTATGCTGGTAGGGCAGATTGCTCAGACTCCTCAACGGAAAATTGTTTTTGAATATTCACCCGATTTTCTGAAGCAGGGATTTTCCATATCTCCATTTTACCTTCCCTTAAAACCTGGTCTTTTTACTGCACCTGACCAACCATTTGCTGGAAACTTCGGAGTTTTTAATGATAGTCTACCCGATGGCTGGGGTAACCTACTCTTAGATCGCTTCCTCACCAGCCAAGGGGTACCTTTGAGCTCACTATCCGTCCTTGACCGCTTAAGTCTCATCGGATCAAATGGGATGGGTGCTCTCCACTACGTCCCGGATCAGAAAATCCAATGGGAATATAGGTCCACAGAGCTGGCCTTCCTTGCCGAAGAGGTGCGGAAAGTGCTCTCCGAAACGGAATATTCTGAACATTTAGAATTGTTAATTGGTGTGGGGGGGTCGCCTGGTGGAGGCAGACCCAAAGCACTGATCAAGGCTAATCATCAATCATGGATGGTTAAGTTCCCGTCGTCAATTGATCCTCCTGATATTGGGAGGATTGAATTCGAATATTCGTCTGTTGCACGAGAGTGTGGTATAGAGATGCCCAGGACTCAACTATTCGAAAACAAATATTTCGGGGTCGAGAGATTTGATAGAGAAGGCGACAAACGTATTCATATGCATACTGCCTCAGGTCTACTCAATGCAAGTCACCGCTACCCCTCACTGGATTATACTGATTTAATGAAAGCATCTTTCGCACTGACCAAAAATATCGAAGATTCATATAAACTCTTTCGACAAATGGTCTTTAATGTGCTCACTGGAAATAAGGATGATCACGCTAAAAATCTCTCATTCACCTACGCTGAAAAAGGATGGCGTTTGGCGCCGGCTTATGACCTTGCCCCCAGTGGCGGCTTCAATGGAAACCACTCCACAACTATAGTCGGTCAGGACCAGCCAACAAAACCTGATCTATTTGAAGTTGGAGCGGAAAGTGGACTCAAAAAGAGTCGTCTGCTCCAAATCTTTGATGAAGTCTACGAGAACTGCTCTTCTATTCGTCAGGGGCAATGGTAAATTGGAATATACCAAGGATCAAACTGCAATTTTTTGGGATGAAGCCGATTTGGCTATACATGTAGAAAAAGTATATATAAATGCATGGGGTGCTGGGATCAGTCTAGCAAATCAAGCAGAATATTTAGATCCATTAAGTCAGCATCAGCGGCCGAAATTAGGAATGGCCTGATATCTTCCTGAATTTGACTCCAATTTAAGCCCCTCACATGCCCACTCATTAACGATTTCCATGATTCTTGGGTTATTTTATCGCCAGAATAGTTTGTTTGGGTGAGGGCATTCTGTAAATAAGGAATATTGGGTTGGAGATTTTTCCAACGAGATAATAGAAATATGATATCATAGAAATCACGGCCCTTGGTATATGGTCGCTGGAGAATAGCATGAAATTTTCCAGACAGAAAGCTGGGGACGTCATGATGAATGAGACTAAATGGGAAATAGGTATTAATTATATTTCGTTCAGATCCCCATCCTGCTGGCGGAGTTGCATCCACTTCTAATTTAATACTAACTTTCTCGTCCTCATTGGGTGAGAGTCCGCATTCAAAAAGCAGCCTTTCAAATTTGATAAAGGTAGACCGAACCGTTTTCTCCTTTACTATAGAATCACTCACTGTATACCCTTGCAATGCCAGATTCTTGCGCAGTTTCGCAATTACTGGAGTCAATTTATATTGTTCATTTTTCACATTCAGGTGAAAATCTAGATCTTCTGAAAACCGATTGAGCTGATGAATAATCCGAAGAGCCGTTCCGCCATGAAAAATTAAATGATGTAGATCTTTTTGTTCAAAAAGCACCCTTAAGATGACATGCTGTAAATATTCTCGTAGCTGAAGTGAGGCGACAGTCGGTGATTGTGCTTCGGAAGCGATTCGAATAGCTTCGCTTTTCATTTTGCCTCCAATAAATATTGAATTAATGCACCAATACCCCTGGCAAGTTTTCTACTGGAAATGTCTTTAGTGTGCTCGGTCAAAATTTTAGGATCCAAACTTTCGGTGTGCTGCAATCGCAAACCGTCCCAACGTTTTAGATCCCACTCGCCACTATTCAATAGACAAATATCCACCAGAGCTTTTTCAGGAGAGGCAATCAGTGCCATTTCTTGAGAATTAATCCCCAGTTGGATAAGCTTATACCCTGAGAACCGATTGGTCTTTAGACTGTGGTAGTGGAAACTCCCTAGGGGAGTATCCCAATGTCTTGTATCTCTGGTCGACACGGCTTGAATCAGGAGAGTATGTTCTGGAATGAGCTTGTAATATTCCAAAGCGGTATGAAGTGAGATGTAAGAGGGGGAGTACAAAAAATTGGAAATATGGAAGGGGTGAGGTGCTCGGGTTTGGTAATGGAGGGGGAGTAAATATTTGCCACGACGCAAACGAACCAGTTTCCCTGCTGCAACCCACCTTGATAGACGCGGTAAAATTTGGGATTCCTCCTCTGGAAACAGAGTCAGTAAATCAGCGGTCTCAAAAAAAGGTCGATTGGAGAAAATTTTTAATAAATCGTCATATTTCATATTGATAACTTACCATAAAACGCAAGTAATGTAAATAAATATTTATTCCTATATAACCTCTGCTTGAATATTAACCAAGAATTAGGTCCAGCTTTTTTCTAAAAAACGCCTCTTGGGCACCTCAATAAAGGCAAAATAAAGCTTTCTCTTTTGATTTTCAGGTCGGTTTGTGCAAAAACGCTTAAAAAAAGTGTATATGAATAGTGAAGGAAGATAGTCTTCTTTTCCATTCACATCACCCGATTCTCTGATATTACCCACAATGAATATTTGGTTTTCAAAGAATCCTAATACCCAGGAGGTGTTCATGACACTAAAACTGAAGGAAGTCCCCGATGATCTCATCAGGGAAGAATATGTTAAACGCTATACTTTACAAGCTGGCGCGAAATTGAATAGTTCAAGATCGGTTGCCAACCATTTGAGAACTTACTTTGACAAGTCAAAAACTTGCGAAAGTTTCGCTATGATTTATCTCAATTCGCAACACGAATTGATTGATACAAAAATCCTGTTCACAGGTACAATAGCAACGGCTGCCATTTATCCGCGGGAAATCATTAAGACGCTTTTAATCGATTTTCCAGGAACCGCCGCAGTCATCATTTCCCACAATCACCCCAGCGGCTCGAATACCCCTAGTTCACCAGATTTTGCCATTACTAAAAAGATAAAAACTGCCCTGGCATCCATAGATATTGAATAATTGGATCACATTATTATGGGCAGCAACAACTACTCTTGTTCAGATCATCATCAGCTTTAACCCCACAGCTTAG
>JABMOS010000044.1 GCA_013203185.1 Fidelibacterota bacterium
ATCCTACTCTGCGGTTCTGCGCACTTTGCGAGAACCATTCTCCTTCGACATCTTTTAACTTTTAACTTTTAACTTTTAACTTTTAACTTCAAAAATGTCACCTGCTTCCGGACCCTGTAAACATCACATAAACTGTATACATGATGATCTTGAAATCCAGTCTCAACGAAATATTCTCCAGATAGAAAAGATCGTATTTCAATTTTAATCGCGAGGCTTCAAGTGTGGTATCATAACCCTGTTTTACTTGTGCCCAGCCAGTGATACCGGGTTTTACCTGATGTCTGCGAGGGTACAGTGGGTATAATTCAGAAATTTTGTCAACAAAAAATTGCCGCTCAGGTCTGGGACCCACAAGACTCATTTCATTTTTTAAAATATTTATAGCCTGGGGAATCTCATCCAACCTTAGATGCCTGAGGACCCGGCCCACCTTGGTGATTCGAGGGTCAGCTTCAGTTGCCCATACCGGGCCAGTATTAGCCTCTGCATCAAGAACCATCGTTCTAAATTTTATTACTTTGAATGGCTTGCCATTTTTTCCCACACGTTCCTGAGTAAAAAGAACTGGACCTTTAGAATCCAGCTTGATGGCGATGCCTATGATGATGAGAATGGGAGAGATGATAGTAAGGGCCAGCAGTGCTACAAAAATATCAAATACACGCTTTGCAGCTCGTTCCCATAGGGGCATATAATCTGGCATGATGTCAATGAGGGGGATTCCATGAAGCTGCTGAGTTCTGGCAAGTCCAGAGATTGCATCAAACATATCTGGATTTGTCTTGATGCCAACTTTGTGATCTTGGAGAAGGCGAATAATGTCTATGGTGCGATCATGATGATCTCGCTCTAGAGCTAAAATCACTTCATCGATGCTCAATTCATTGATAATTCTGGATATATTCTTCAACTCACCAAGCACAGGGATATGTAACAGTGAGGCGTCCAAATCCTCCTCCCCTTCCATTCGAATAAATCCAACCGGCTGGTAGCCACTTCGTGGTTTGGGTAAGAATGCATCCTGGACAATGAGACCTCTACGGTTAAGTCCAACAATAAGAGTCTGTGCCAACCCTTTTCCCTTTTGGAGCAAGTTCAGGTGGATTGAGCGAATGAGTATCCTGCCAATACTGATGGAGAAGAGCAGGGTGAGTGCATAAAAAATGAGGATACTTTTGCCAAAAGTAACTGGGTTGTCCAGATCAACGGTTAGGAGATAGATCAGAGAGGTACCAATAAATATATACTTTGTGATGTTGATTAATTCATCAGATCGAGAAATAGTACGCTTGATCTTGTAAAACCCGTTCAGGGTAAAGATCGTAATCCAGAAAACTGAAAGCAGGGCTGAAGGAAACTGCATATCAGTCCATACCAATTGAATCGTATTATTATACATCCCCGATTCGAATCTCAGCAGGAATATGACAACAAAGCTCAGATTGATACTGATAAGATCAGACCCAATGAGCAACATTCTTTCCAGCCAACGTGGCATACTTTATTAACTACTCCTTCTCTCTTTCCAGGGATTGATTTCCCCAGACAGAAAAACGGAGTGAATATAATCGTTCACTTCGAGATTCAAAGGTCACCAGTAACAAAGCGAAGGATGTACAATATGAAATCTATATGTAACCTGGTGGATAGATCGACAAACAAAAGGTGAAAAAATCATTCTGCTATTTCTCTGATGATATTTTCGATGGAAACCTTTTTTCAACTTCACTTAAATAGAGCAAAATGCTCAGAATCCTCTGGTAGTTAATGAATCCATAGCCATTCGACATGAATGATTCTATTCCCTTAATTGGTATAACACCCTGGAAATATTCAAGTCTAGAGTGCACATCCCGAATCGTAGATACAATTTGATCTATATTTTCCTTATCCCTATTCGCACTTCGATGCTTATTCAATTTCTTTCTCAAGGTCTTGGATGTCAGAACAAGCGCTCTCGAATACCTATAAAGGTTAGTCCAGACATTCTGTAGCCAATTGCTAAATCTACTCTCTAGCTTAACACTAGAGCCAAAGATGGGGACTTTTAACATTCGCGGGTCAATCTCTGCCATTATGTCCCTGAAGAAAGAATATGTGGCGAACTTGAGAGGAATCTTTTTTAGGGTAGTGCCATACAAATCAATTGTCCACAGGGGTTGGACGGTCCAGAAAAGTCTACGTGTGCGATCCTCTCCTGCCAATACCAATTTATGGTAATACTCGTGATACATTCTCCTGATCTTCCCAAGATTTGTCTGTTCAGGATATGACTTAAAATAATTAAGTAAGTGGTTTCGAACTTCTGTGGTTGAAACATCAATTATTGCAGAAGCCCAGTCAATATCAAGGCTAGATGGAATCAGCCCTTTTCGAGCAAATGCTTCAGGTGATTTTGAGAATAAAGTGGGTTGCAAAGGGTGCCGTAAAAACTCACCTCCAAACCCCATAAAAACGGCATGCTTACCATGAACTAATTTCTTTTTTTTCTCAGAATCTCTCCAAGCAGTGAGGGATGTCCAAACATTGACTAGACCATCTGTTTTGTAGATTATCTCCGCTGCCTCTGATAGATCCATGCTGTGGTCAGCAGAGATGCCCTGAATCTCTCTACCAAAGAGTTCTCCCAATTTTTCCGCGATTGTACTCTCATCACCTGTAACAAGTTTATGAGTATAAAATTTTCCCTCTGGGCTATTATTGACATATAACCCCAAAACCATCCTTGTATCATAGCCTCCGCTCACATCTATCATTTGTTGATACCCATAGAACTCACACTTGCTTATTCTATCAGTCATTGATTTTTGAAGGAGAGATTGCAAATCCGCCACAGCTTCCGACCTGGAAAGAACAGTTTCATCGCAATCGAATCCCAACTTTGCATATTGGGTTGTCGATATTTGGATGGGACTGGAGGATTCTGCTTTATGGACCAGGGAGGCCTCAATGTAACTCGCCTCTCCCATGCGCAGTATATTTTTGAAGATCGCTGAATTTCCAAAGGCATACTCATACATTAAGTATTGGGTCAGAAAAAGCTTATCTATGATTAAGTTTGACATGAAATGAAATATAAATTTCATCTCCCGTGACATTACAAATCCATCATCAATGGAATAGCTTGAGAAGGTATGCAAGCGTCCTAACCTATCATTGGCAACAGTTAGTTCACTATCTTGAATACTGTACACAACAAGTAAAAAGTCTCCATCTGCCTTGCGAAGAAAAGATTCTAAAAGCCTTCTACCAGCTTGTGTATTTACTCCGGCATCACAATATTCCTGAAACTGCTGAATTATTTTATCCAAAGAAATGTTGTATATCATCCCCTCAAGGGCAATAACGTGTGACTGGGTTATCTCAAACCAAATGGGATAGTTTTCATGAGAGGAGGCTGCCAGTGAAAAAATTGCATCTGAGTAAATGATTGATGAAGTAGTCTCTGTATCAGAACCCATATCCAAGACCGCCTCATTCAGGACCTCTAAATTTGTCTTCTGATTGTAATTTATGCTTAATCCAGGCATTGAGCTCCCATTTCGGGTTAAAAAATGATCCACATTAGATCAATATCAAATGATCCCGTAGAATATAAGTTATATGTAATATGTAATATCTGATTCCCAGAATTCAATCATTTAATGTCTGTATTCAACATTTTCATATGCCATCCAAGTTGCCTGCCACCACTTAAAGCTACACTATATATGGAGCGTGGCATTGAACATTCCAAGCTTTCCTGTTTTTAATACATGCATCCATGCGAACCTGTCTTATTTTTCAGGATGAAGAAGATTTTATACCTACTGTTTAGTATAAGCATACTGCTTGGCCAAAACATTCTATTTAGGGTTGATCACCCCGTGTATCAATTTCTTGAACGTCAGGAGAGCTTGGGTAATATTAATTCTGAATATTGGAGTACCAGACCATACACCTTGACGCAGATAAACAATATGCTCCTGGAAGTCGAATCCCGTTCTAGTGATCTTTCCACCAATGATATTCAAATTTTAAAAAGATTTCAAATCGAGTTTAATCGAAATTTTTCTCACGAAGGAATTACTTTTCCCTGGAGCAAATCAAATTTAACAAGTCTTCGAAAACCTAGCTCTCAGATTATCAAACCATACTTCATAACCTATAATCAATCTGGAACGAAGGGTTGGATCAACTGGAGTGAGACTTTCAGAATCCAGAGACAAGGTTCAGACTCCAGAGGGTATCATACAGATTATTTAGGTATTTCCGGTGAAACGGGCAGTATTGCATTCACTACCCAATATACCTTCCACCGTGTTACTCGGAATAATGCATTTGATCAACTCCCTGATAGTTATAAAGAGGGGTATATCCTTAATAGGGATTATATAAAGTGGATTAATTGGGGTTACCCAACTTCCTCGCTCACGTATACTCACCCAGATTTCACTCTGGGCATCCACCGCCAACCAATTTATTGGGGATACTCCCCGAGTAACTCGCCCATTTTCTCAGACAATGTTAATCCACTCCCCCATGTCCAGTGGACCACTGAAACGAATCACTTGCGCTTCAAATTTATCCATGCACGTCTGAGTCCGAATAGTGCTTCAATAGCGGACACTTTAAATATCCGTAGAAACCTGTCAGCACATCGAGTTGAATTTGATATTAGCCCCAAATTTGAATTTGCCTTTAGTGAAATGGTTATCTATGCCTACCGCGATTTTGAATTGGGCTATTTAAACCCGGTCAACTTTCTATTCGCTGAAGAGCAAGCGTCTGGGGATCTGGATAACAAGCTCATGGCGATTGACTTTAAATGGCGCCCTTTGTCTGGATTCACCACATATGGGACCTGGTTTTTTGATGAGCTGGATTTCTGGAAACTATTTTCCGGCTGGTGGGGCAATAAGTTTGTTTTCCAATTAGGCGGCATTTATTACCCAGTTGCTAACCTACCCTCCATCAATGTGGAATTCACCGCAACCAGGCCCTGGACCTATTCCCACTCAAATCCAGTTAATAGCTATACTTCTGGAGGAAGGATCTTAGGTCTTAAAGATGGTCCCAACACCCGCGCACTAAGGGTTAGGTCTGAGTGGCAGATAAATCAGAAACTCTATCTGAGGGGAGAATTTACACAAATTATACGCGGAGACGATCCAGGCTCAGAAGTTTTAAATAGCTATTCGGAGCGTGAGACAGAGGATGGAGAAGACACCAGTTTCATAGTTGGTGAGCTGGAAACCATGAATGCCTCCTCACTTCTCATCAATTACTACATCAATAGCACAACCTCTGTTTTATTTTCTTGGGAGCAGGATAAAGTTCTTCAACTTGGGATAAAATTTGATTGGTAAATACTTATCTTATCACTTCCCTATATCTGCCCCAGGTGATGTTTCTATCTTAAATATTTATAACCTGCCTCACGAATGAGCCGTGGCGTTAATCGAAATATAAGTGCTAAAATTTTTAAGATGTTCAATTTTAAGGAAGGAGTATTAAGAGAGTATCTCGCGCGAACCTGACGCATTACCGCATCGATTTTTGAACGTTTGGCTAACATGTTATCCGTGCGAAAATACAGAAGTGGCTCACTGAGATTTGCAATACCCAACCCTGCTTTTATTGCCCGCCCCCAGAGTTCAAGATCTTGATCCGTTTTGAACTCCTCGTTGTACAGTCCCAATTTTTTAATGGAGTCAGTTTTAAATATGACCGTGGGGTGAATAAATGGATTCCTATAGTGAAACCATTCTCTCATTTTCGAAGGCTCTGTAGGCATCCTTTTTAATCTTTTTTTTATAGTTCCACTTGTTGCGCTAAATTCCCATGCCCAGGTGCCCAAAATATCTATTTCATTGTGGTTCTGAAGGAAGTCCATTTGCTTCTCAAGCCTGTCAGTAGCTGCTATATCATCTGAATCCATACGGGCATAATAATCCGTATCCGCCACAAGGATACTTGCATTTAACGCAGTTGGTAACCCTAATTCCGGAACGGGGATCTGCTGAATGATTGAATTCTTCTCACAATATTCATTAACTAACATTTCTAATTCAGCAGGTACATCGCCATTTTGAATCAACAGTAATGCATCAGGAAGTAAGCTTTGATTAAGAATAGAATCAATAGCTTCCTTTAAATTTTCGGCTAGCGTTTTACTATGATATGGAATACCAACGCTAAGTGTTTTATCCTGGTATGTTTTATTTTGCATGCTCACAGCTATTTATTAAAAGATTTAGAATTAACAAGTGACATCTGCCAGGGAGTGAATTGCCTAAAACTTTCTGATTGGTCCTGCAAAATAATAAACCTTAACCAATGAGTACCACTCCTAGCTATTGATACTTTCCCTAGATTTGGTGCAATCATCTGATATTTGATTATAAAGTGATTTGAATTTTGCACCCCATGACATTCGTTCAGCAGCATCATTCCTCATAGTAATTCTTGTGTCCACCGAATTCCTGACCCGATCAATGAATTCAATGATATTATCAATATCTACCGGCGATTCATCGGCAGGAATCTTTAATGCGTAATTTTCATTACCTGATAGATCGGGATCATCATAGGCATAGACGAAAGGGAGTCCTCGTGCACAATATTCGCGGGTCTTCAACACACAAGCCTCAACCATACCATTCCTATGAATTGCTAGACTACTTATGCCAATATCCGCTTTCTCGTACAAGCTGTCCAGGGCTTCTCCCAATACTATTCCATGCGCAGTAATTTGGATACCCTTATTAAGATCATTGCACTTCTTAATTGATTCCTTTAGCTGGCCGCTAAAAATATTGCCTGCTAATTCAAGATATATGTTTACTTCACCTTGATATCGGTTTAATCCTGCGAGTAGCCTATCTAGCCCATGCCAGTTGGCAAAGTTGCTGGCGATAAATAGAATGTTGAGTGATTGGCTATCCTCAGAGATTGGTGAGATGATTGACTTTATCTCAGGTAGAAATATTCCGTTGCTAAGCATGAATTTAGATCCTCGTGGATTGAAACTATGTGCATGCAACGCTATTTCTTTGGTAACTCCAATCACCCCAAGACACAGGGGCATCAATTTTTTTCTTTTACTGTTTTCATACATCATGATAAGCCGAGATATATGGGAAGATTGAAAATAGGTCTTCAGTTCACCAGATTCAATTGTATGATGTTCTGTATATAGTTTTTTACCAAATGTTTTGAAGAATCGTGAAACACCTATCCCAATTGTCAAAGGATAACGTAGGATAAACACGTCATAATCATCATTCTTGAGCTTCAGAGCCTGATACAGATAATGATACCTGAATAGCTTTTGAGCTAAATTCTTTAAGAACTTGTTCTTGGGTAATTCTAGTTTCTGATACGCAATATTTTTAGCCACCTTGGAGTTTTCATCATTTAGAACCAGGAATTCAATTGGGAGATTCTGTTCTCGAACTGCATCGGCCTGGAACTGAATTTTTTTTGCCTTTCCATACTTTGAAGATGGAATATAATTCACATGTAATATTCGTATTTTTTGCACGAGTTAATCCAAATCTCTTCCAGAATATTTTTCGTAGATTTTGCCAAACTCTTTCAGCATAACCTCCAAAGAGTACGAGGCAGCAATATGTTGACGCAATTCCTGTTTAGGGGTTCTAAGCAGTAGACAGGATTCAATCGCCCTTGCCAAGGAGTCAGAAGATCGATCTGCATGAATGCCGTGTATATTGTTGGTGACTAACCTTTTGGTGCCCTCTGCTGTGACGACGACTGGGGTACCACAGGCAAGTGCCTCAATGACAGTAATCCCGAATGTCTCAACCTCACTGGCAGAAATATAGATATCAGAACGTTGATAATATTTCGGCAGTTTGCGATTGGGGATTAGACCTAAAAAATTGATATCATCTTTATGCTTTTGATAGCTCTCAAGTTTTATCAAATCTGCTTTATATTTGCCAATCCCTATAATATCAAGTTTGTATCGAGCAACGCCTGAATTTAATTGGCTTAAGGCATTGATGATAATCTGGAATCCTTTATTGTCAGTAATGTTGCCAACTGAAAGCAGCCGAATAGAATCACTCCTCCTCCTTTTCTCAGTCTCATCCCCAATAGTAAATATATTTAAGTCCACAAAATTGGGCATCACTGAGAAAGGGGCGCTATACAGTTTTTCCAGTATCCTTTTCTGCGACTCGCTAACTGCTATATTCAAGCTACTCATTTGAAAAAGTTCGCGACAAAATGAAATCTCCCATGACTTCATCCGTTCCGGGCTTAAAAGCTTCGAATAGTGCTCAGTAATGATGAATGGTATTTGGTAGTGCGTATGGAGGTAGCGAACCAGGAATCCTTGGCTATAAGTATGCATGTGAATAAGATTTGGTAAACCATATTTACGTTTATACTTCCAAAATTTGAGCATCCCAAGTAGAAATCGAAAGACCATATTTAAATACTCTGAATACGGATTGTTCGGGAACAAGCTGATGGTCTCGTAATTTTTATAAGTGAGTTTTTTCAAGGTAAATAATTGCCGAATCGAAACAGGTAGCGCACCTAATACATGGACATCAAAACCCGCATGATGTAATGTCTTTGCCTGCTCACGAATAAAAATACCTGAGTTAGAGTTGAAGCTGTTTGGATACCAGGAAGGGATTAGGAGAATTTTCAGAATAACTTCTCCTGATATCTCAGCAAAGATAACATTGTAATGTTATAGACGATATACTGTAATGTTTGCAAAATGACCATGGCAGTCAACCCAATGATCAAATCCCCCATCAGGTATCCAAAATATAAACTACCCACTTTAACCAATAGAGAATAGATGTTAAAGGCGAGTGTGAATTTCTGGCCATTTAATGCTATCATGCCCGAGCTTGTTGCGCTAGAGATAAAAGCAAAAAAGGACATGGGAACCAAAACACGAATTATCCCTGCCGAAAATAACCACTCACTCCCCAGGACCATGCTCACCAGCTGGACGCTAAATAAAAAAAGTAAGATGAAGGGAATAATGCCAGCTCCACCCAGTAATTTCCAGGTAAAATAAATTATTTTTCTGGGATTTGCTTTATTCTTGAGTTCAGAAATGAACCTCTGGTAAAACGATTGAGAGACAGCGCTGCTGATTGCCGCAGTTGGAACTCCGAGCACTCTTTCTGCCATGGAGAAATATCCAGCATATGAGTCGCCGTAAAGTCCTCCGATCAATAATAAAGGTGCTTGTCTGGCAATAATTTCAAGAGCGGAAGCTGGCCAAAAGTAGGCGTAATATTGCTTATAATTTGGTAGAATTTTCAATAGAGATGGCAAATGAAAATAGTTAGACATTCCCGACCACTCGATTCCACGCAATAATAAGAGCAAAGAAAATAATTGGCTAATTATTCGACTGAGCAATAGAATCTCTACAGATGTTGAAAGAAAATAGCCCAAGAATATTTGTAGGATAAATGTACAAACGGCTAAAACAATTTTTGCATTTGAGATGATTTTAAAGTTTTTAAGATTGGTGTTATAAAAATTGGCCGAGTTTATGTTTGCTGACAAGATCGCGATGATAGCAAGATACAGAGTCTGATGTGCTGTAAACTGAAAAGTGGAAATTGATTGAGTTGTTACAACAATCGTCATCCCAGCAATTGCTAATAAAACCAGGGGAATTGCTATTACAGATATTAAAATATAAAGTTGCTGACGCTCTTTTTTCCCCGCGGGCACTAGAGCATATTCCAAGCGCATACTCGCCAAACTGCCTATGATTGTCGCAATTGCAAATATCATTGCAAATTTTCCGAATACTTCAGTACCAAAGAGCCTGGCAATAAACGGTATTGCTAAAATCGGAATAATTTGGGCTATGCTCGATCCCCTAAAAAGAATTAGGGTATCATAGATATATTTCTTGATGTTATCTTGCAATTTGGGTGTGGTGTTTCTTACCAGTATTGAATTGAATTACAGCGAGTACCAATAGTAAAAATACTGGACCAGCGATGTTTCGAAAATAAAATGAATAAAACGACATCAATAGACTCAGCGTCATTAATTCGACAAAAAACAGATTGATATAATTCGGTTTTTCAAAGAAACGGATTACTGAATATTTGGCCATGCCACCCCAGATAAATGAAAATAGTAGCACACCTACGATTTGAAAATCCTCGTACATCACTCTCACAAATGTGTATGTGTTTATGGACATATATCTGCCAATGGTGGAAAAATTTTGGTGCATTGATCTTACTTCCGAGCTTTCCCATATTCCAAATTTAGCGAGATATCTAAAAATATCACGAAAGATTGCCTGTCCATTAGTAAATGTTACATGATGGTTTGGATTGTTGAGCCACATATCAAAGGCACTCACATTCCCCACAAAATAGGCATACAAAGATTCGTAAAAGAAGGATTCTAAATCACCTCTCTGGAATGCTCTCATATGTACAATAATGTAATTGAACGTATAGAAAAACAGCCCCAACATGATACCCATACTGATCACAGAGCGTAAGATTTGACTATTGTCAGTCCTTTTATAGGCCAGTGTAGTAAAAATGTAGGCAAGCATCCAAAGAACCACGCCCATTAGAAATAAGTAGCGCTGAACATTTGCAAATGAAACAAAAATATTGGATATGAGTGTGAGACCTGCTAACATTTTCTTGCTGGGATCACGCGCCAACAATGATCCGGCGAAAAGGTTACTCAGAACACCGATGCTAATAAAGAATCCAGCAAATCTGTAAATAACAGGAACATTTGCCACTTCGCCTTGCCCAACTGCTACCGTCATTTCCCTCACATAACCAGGATCTATGAAATAGTACTCCACTCCGCCGATCACCTGGCTAAAAACGTAAAAGAAAGCACTACCTCCTCCGATATAGCAGATCAAAGTTACGACGGTGATTTTAAATAAGATTTTTTTGCTAAAATACTGTTCCCCATAATTTTCTGGCAACGAGATTTCATGGATCGTATTTTTTCTGAAAATAAGTGAGACTAAAATATATCCAGCATAAACTGCCATAATACCAGCGAGCAAGATGATCAATGAGTTGGAACTTGCTCGATGATAATTAAAGAAGTTTTTGAAATACAGACTGAATACTGATCCCCACACTAGAGAGAATGCCAGGATTGGTATGTTTGTTAGAAGGAGTCTTGCCATAGTATCAGAGTCTACTGGCGATTAAATCCTTGTTTGATTTGTAGTATTCTCGAATTGCGATATATGCCAAAGAAATCATTCCCGAAAAGAATAAGATAATAATAATAATACTGAGTCTTTTGGGTTTGATTTTTCTGTCTGGAACCTGTGGTGGATCAAGCAAATATATATCAACTGTTCCCTTTAGCTCTTCAATTTTTGCTTGTTGTAACTGTAGGGCCAAAAATTCCGCAATCTTGGTTTTAACAGTGACATCACGAAAGCGTCGATAAAAAGCCATACTTTGATTGGGGATATCATCTTTGGCGAGCAAAAAACTTTCGCCACCCTGTTTCATGTCATTTATTCGTTGATTTACGATGCCTACTTCGATGGTTTTACTCTTTATTTCTGGATTCCCGCTATCCAAAGTTCGCTTTAGATATTCGAGTTCAATTTCTTTTTCGACTCTCATCATTTCCAGGTCACTAATAGCTGAAATAGTTGCCGAAACCTGGTCATCAATTTTTAACACGCCAGTGGCAAGTTGAAACTTTGATAAAGCAATTTCGCTTTCACTCAATTCTGATGCAGCCTTTTGATATGCATCCTCGATATAGGCTCTATAGTTAACTGCAACATTTTGATTTAGCTCTAAAGCAATCTTTGTCAATTCATCATAAAATGTGGCGACAATATCTCTGGCCCTTTCAGGCTCGTTGTCATACAAATACGAAATTGAGAAAGTGCCATCCTCTCTATCATAAACTGCCAAATTGTCCAGAACAGTTTTGTAGGTCTCGAAGAGCGTCTCCTTTTCATACACCTCTTGAAGGTCAAACTCTTGAATGACCACATCCAGTACGCGGCGAGTAGTTAGGATTCCCATATATTTTTGGAGTTCGCTTCCTCCACCAATTCCCATTGAAAATGGTATTGCTTCAGATAACATGGAGGCCAGCCCAGCTCCAGAAGACTCACCCTGGATGGCAACCACTGCTGTGGACTGGTATGTTAAATCCAAGCTTAAGGCATACAGCAGGGCTAAAATTGCAACTACCCCATTTACGAGAACAAGGGGTTTAATATTCTTGTATATCAATATGACAAAATCAAGCATGGGCGTTTCTTTTACATCAATTTTTTCCATTATTGTACTTTTTCATTTTTGGATCATTATTGTTCATAACTGTTGAATTATTTTATTTGGTTGCAGAGAGGAAAGCCAAATAAATTGTCACAAATGAGGTGAATATGGATAGAATGCTCATATCTCCGATAAAAATATCCTTCCTTGTTCGAGGTACATAAATCAAGTCACCTCGCAACACTTGAGCATTTATACCCTTCTCTATGCTGCCATCCAGATGGCTGATTGTCACCGCTCTGGGATTTCCATTGTATGTATTCCCACCAGCTAAAGCTATGTAATCTGCTACTGCGTAACCGGGAAAATAAGAAAAACCTCCTGGGGTCTGAACATACCCATTCACAATAACTCCACGCTCCAGCATAAAATTAACGATGTCTCCAGGCTTCAGAACAGTCTCATCAAATCTTTCAGAGCCGATAATTAGGAGCTCAGATCCTTTTAAATTAAGACGGGTAATTGTGACATTCTCTAAATCTGCATCATATCTGAATACAACCTGGCGTTTTATGTAATGACCTAGGGTTTCACCTTCCTCAATGAGGTCATAGCCTACGCCCTCTATCGATCCCCGGACGACGATACCATTTTCCTCAATGGATCCAAAGGGGATTTGAACATGATCACCCTCCAGAAAGGAGGGGTTTGACTTTAAATCTCCATCCAAAAGAAAATCCTGAAAATTAATTATCTCAGATTCACCATTGCTGCGCAATACTTTTACTTCGAATTCCATGGCGAGTTGCTGGAATCCATCTGCTTCCTCTATCACCTCGTCCAGCCTAGTAAGAGGTGTAACAATCACAAATCCAGGAGTATTTATAGCACCAGAGATAAGCAATTTGAACTTTCTTGGATTCAATAGCGCCATATGAGTTTGTGCTTCAGGGAATGCATTGTTCCTAACAAAGGATTGAACTTTTAAAATCGCTTCAGATAATGTAATCCCGGCCACATGACATACACCCGCTCCTGGTATAAATAGGTCACCAGTAGGGGTTATAGTCAAGGGATATGTGAGAAGATCCCTGGTCAGAATATTAAGACCGATTTCATCACCCGGTCCTAAAATGTATGCATCTGAATCAATCGCTGATTCTAAAGCGAATATTGGAACTGCAGATTCGACAGGCTCTTTTTTTTCTATTTTTGGCTCATTGAGTGGGGCTCCGATCCTACCATAATTCTGGCCTAAGCTAAAGCTGAATAGTAAGATAAATAAAATTGTTCTTTTCAGAGTTTCCATCAAGATGCTCCCAATTTGATAATGTTACCATTCCCCATTCCAGCGGTGGCATTTCTGGTATCAACAATTAGATCTGCGTTGGCTACAATAGACTTGATATCATACTGGGAGTGATTGGTTGTGATAACCACACAATCATATTCACCCAGCTTACCCATATCCAGATCGATGGAAGCTTCCATCCGTGAGTCAAACTTGATCTGAGCAACATAAGGATCATGGAAGCTGACCTTAGCACCCTTGGCTTCCAGAAGTGAGTACACATCCAATGCAGGAGACTCCCGCACATCATCAATATCAGGCTTATATGCCATCCCCAGAAGCAGGATATTAGACCCGTTAATACTTTTTGACCTGCTATTCAATCCATCAGCGACCAGATCAACCACATACTCAGGCATGGAGGCATTGATCTCACTGGCCAATTCAATAAAGCGAGCCTTGTAATCAAGGGTTCTCATCTTCCAGGAGAGGTAGTGAGGATCAATGGGGATACAGTGACCCCCCAGTCCAGGACCAGGTGTGAACTTCATAAATCCAAAGGGCTTGGTCGCAGCAGCGTCAATAACTTCCCACACATTCACACCCAACTTGGCACACATGATAGCCATCTCGTTGGCCAGACCAATATTGATACTTCTGAAGGTGTTCTCCAGGAGCTTGGTGAGCTCAGCAGCCTCTGGTGAGGAGACTGGGATGAGTTTATCCATGATATGGCCATAGACAGCCATACCCAGTTTGAGACAGTTCTCAGTAACACCACCAATGACCTTCGGTGTATTGGTAGTATGATAAACTGGATTGCCTGGATCAACACGTTCTGGTGAGAAGAGCAGGTAAACATCAGTTCCAACCTTAAGACCTGATTCCTCAACTGCTGGTTGCAATAGTTCACGGGTTGTACCGGGATAGGTTGTACTTTCCAAAATAATGATAAGATCTTTATGAACGTACTTGATCAGCTCTTTGTTCACATCCAGGATATAAGTGATATCCGGATCTTTGGTCTTACTCAAGGGTGTTGGCACTGCTATACAGATTGCATCGATGTGTTTGATACTTGAGAAGTCTGTGGTGGCATTAAAAGTACCTGCATCAACCAGGGCTTTTAGTTCAGCGTCCTTCACATCCTGGATGTAGTTTTCTCCAGCATTCAGTTGATCCACTCTTGCCTGATTCACATCTATACCAATAGTACGGATACCTGCCTTGCCAAATTCAACGGCCAGGGGTAACCCTACATAACCCAGACCAACGATCCCGACTGTGAACTCTTTATTCTCTATGCGCCTTAATAAATTTTCCAAAAATACATCCATTCAATTCTGTAAATTCTTAATAGTTATATGTTGCTACGTCCTACATTCCTGTAGTTAAACCCAAATTCTTTCAACTGATCGATGCTTAAAATGTTGCGCGCATCTACAATGTTTGGAGACCTGAGGTGTGTCTTTAGTTCTTTTAATCCAAGTCCCCGCAGTTCATTCCACTCTGTCAGAATGATAACCAGATCAGCATCCTGTACCGTTTCCAGTACGGTCTTGCGGGTATCTAAATCAGGGAGGAAAAACTTTTTCATATTCTCAGCAGCAATAGGGTCATAAGCTCTCACCCGCGCTCCAGCTTGTTCCAGACCCTGAATAATCTCCAGAGCAGGCGTATCACGAACATCATCTGTATTCGCCTTGAAAGCCAGACCAAGAATAGCCACAGTTTTATCCTTCAAATCAGGAACAAGTTCCTTGGCCTTGGCCAAAATGATATTTCTCTGGTTCTTATTCGCCCCAATGGCAGCCTTGACGACCTGAAAGTCAACACCATATTGCTCGCCAGTATAGACCAGGGCCTCTGTATCTTTTGGGAAACAGCTCCCACCATAGCCAGGTCCAGGATGAAGGAACTTTGAGCTGATACGACCATCCAAACCCATGGCTCGAGCAATTGTATGGACATCTGCTCCAACTTTGTCAGCCAGGTTGGCGACTTCATTGATGAATGAGATTTTCACCGCCAGAAAAGCGTTGGAAGCATATTTGATCATCTCTGAAGAGGGGACATTGGTAATCACCATTGGCGTCTCATTAATAAATAATGAACGATAGACCTGCTTCATCACTTCTGCAGCTCTTTCTGTGTTGACACCCAGAACCACTCTATCAGGATGGAGAAAATCTTTGACTGCAGAACCTTCCCTCAAAAACTCAGGGTTTGAAACCACATCAAATTCGTAATCAGATTCCTTTTCCTGCGAAATCAAGGCTTCCAGACGAGCACCTGTACCAACGGGTACCGTAGATTTTGTGCAAATAATTTTGTAGCCATTCAAATTTTTAGCGATAGTGGTTGCCACAGCTTCCACAGCCTTGAGGTCAGCTTCACCATTGGCGCCCATGGGTGTTCCTACAGCTATAAAAATGACTTCTGCATTTCTAACAGAAGTTTCAACATCAGCACTAAAGGTGAGTCGGCCAGCATTTATATTGCGATCCACCAATTCTTTAAGACCTGGTTCATAGATGGGAATCCCACCTTTTTGAAGCATATCGATCTTTTCTGTATCGATATCTGCGCAAACAACAGAATTGCCAAAATCTGCCATTCCAGCCCCGCTGACGAGACCTACATACCCAGTTCCTATGACACAAATATTTCTCATTTATTCCCCAAAAATAATTCCTTCATTAAAAAGCAAAGCAATATAGACGGCTGGCTAGTTGGCAGAAAGTGAATTCCCTACAGGAGCCCGCTTCTTCGTCGCCAGATCCATTCAAATATCAGCAACAGGAACAATACTGTAAATAGATAGGGTGAGCGCACGCCTCTAAACTGATATGAAGATTCCCTCTCAACCATTTCGGTTGGGATATTGGGTAATTCATCTTTACCAATCTGGATAACCTGGCCCCCACTTCGGGATGCCAGACGGGAGAGAAAAACCTCATCCACGCCACGGCTCTGATCTTCTCCATTAAAGCTCATCAAATGAATCCTACTCGTATCTCTGCCCCATAGTTCCCCATAGCGATACGCCTCAGCGAAGATACTAATCTTTCCCGGGTACTTGGTATCCAGCTGTGTGCGGTAAATCCCTTGATCATCTCGGGTAAGACTTAAGGTCGTTTTCATCCCACTCTCATCCTCCTGCCAAACCCTCAATTCAGCTGCTCTGATAATTCGATTATCAAGATCCTTAATGGTTATCGCAGATTCGATATACGCCCCCGTTGCAGCCGTGCGAACTGGAATGTCAATTTGAACCGGGTTGAAAGAAGCAATTTGCTCCAGGTACAAAAGGAGGTAGTCCCAAACCATATGGTAAGACTGCTTCGAGTGAGGGTGGAAAAACCATTTCCAAAAACCACTCCCTGAAAATATTGCACGAGGGGGCTGATCACTTATCGTCAGCACTGGCAATGCTGAGTTACCATATCCACTCATGAGTATTTGGTCACCCCCAGCATTGATTGAATAGGCAGTAACTTCTATGGGAGCATAGTCCAGGAGGTCCGCAGGAGTATAACCAAGCCCCAACAACCCGAGATAAAATGGATGTTCCTGGGAGATTTCACTCCAATAGCTGACCTGAGAACCGATGGAACTATTTTCACTTAGCCCCTCAACCCCAAGCCATGCTAACCATTTGGGAGATAGCTTTTCTAGGCCATCATAAAATAAAATTGATGGGATTGCTGAATAATTATCAAGATCAATTGTGGTACGGCCCATTGCAGCAAAGGCAAGATCGCCAGGATGGTTGAGGATAATCAAATCGAGATTATCTGGAAGGTAAATTGCCTGATCATGCCTGTTCTCTCTCTGCGTGCCTTGAATGATGTGAAGAAGGAAAGTTGAGTCTGAAAAACTCTGGACTAAAAACTTATGTAGCGTGTTGATTCTCTCACTAATGATTAGCACGTTTTTTTTGGTCTTTTTCTGAATAACCTCAAGTAGTTTCTCTGTGAGAAATTCCCCGCCCTCCAAAGAAATTCGTACTTTGACCACGTTGATGTCATGGTTCATTTTTCCCAGGAGCAATTTTATATTTTGAAAGCTCTGATTGAGCTGAATAACCTCTTCCCCCAGCAGTTGATCCATTTCAGTAAGAATTTGTACGGTTGCTTGACGTCCAAAAAGTCCCTCCTGCTGCAAATTCCCCAGGATCAGGATCTGTTCATCACCGCCCTCCCCAACAAGATAATTCACATCAATTAATTTCAAGGAAACATTGGATTCTGGTTTAAGAGGGTAGACTACGTTTACCCCAAGTGATTTTGACCAGGGCATATCCAGAGGTGATCGACCCCCGTTCAAGTGGCCATCTGAAAAAAGAAAAACAGCGGAATATAGGTCGCCTGTTTCAGAACCAGTGATGGTAAGCGGGTCCCAGCCAAAAGTACTTGATTCATCTGAAAAAGTAGGCTCCCCAGAGCTGATTTCCTGACCCCCCATACTCCAGACATCAACAGCAGTGTTTTTTTCAAGCGATTTAATGGTTTGGGCAATGGATTTCTGGAGATCGTCTATGTCCCCCTGCCAGGCATTCCCCATGCTACTTGACTGGTCCAAAAGAACTGCCAGACGTTTGGGAATGGAATATGATCGGTTTAGTGAAAGTTGAGGAGAAAACAGCAAAAGGAGCAGAGTTAGCAAAGCGAGAATTCGGACAGCTGGGATCATCCAGGTGAGTAAGTAGTCAGAGCGGGAAGTCTTGTTTTTCCGCGGCTTGTTCATTAAAAGGGCAAAAATACTGCCTATGGTCAAAACAAGCAGGAAAAGGTATCCGTCACCGTTGAAATTGGCTTCCAATGAAAAACCAAATGGCAGGTTCATTTAGCCGCCAAAACTGAGTTTTAAATTGGGAATCGCTGCTATATCCAGCGGATCGGATCCCTGACTACCAGCTTTCCAATATCCCATATAGGCAATCATAGCAGCATTGTCAGTGCAATAGCGCATGTCGGGCTGATAAAGCATCTTGCCCTCTTCTTCAGTCAGCGCTACCATTTTCTCACGGAGTCTGGAGTTTGCTGCTACACCGCCGGCTAATACAATTCTTTCATGGCCTAAATCCCTGGCAGCCTGCATAGTCTGTGCTGAAAGAACATCAACTACAGCCTCTTGAAAGCTGGCTGCAATATCAGGTAAATGAGCTTTGATAAACTCTGATTCTTGTTTTGAAATATATTGAAGGACGTTTGTTTTAAGTCCTGAAAAGGAAAAATCATAACTGTCCTTGAATGCACTTCTTGGAAATTGATGAAAACTCGAATCACCTTGCTTACTCATCTTGTCAATAAGTGGGCCCCCGGGATACCCAATACCCAGTAACCTGGCAACCTTATCAAAGGCCTCTCCTGCCGCATCATCACGGGTCTGTCCAATCAACTTGTACTCTCTTGCATTTTCAACGTGGATCAGTTGGGTGTGACCACCTGAAACCAATAGACATAGAAAGGGCGTGGGGAGGGTCTTGTGGCCTATAAAATTAGCAAAAATGTGGCCCTCAATATGATTGATACCATATATTGGGATATCTAAACCCAGGGCCAGCCCTTTGGCATAGCTTAGCCCAACCAATAATGATCCAGCCAATCCAGGGCCTTGCGTTACTGCAATTCCCTCAACATCTGCGAGGGTCATATCCGCCTGCTCCAGACAACCTCTAACTACTGGACCCAGCAATTTATTATGTTCTCTAGAGGCATATTCAGGAACGACTCCTCCATAACTGGTATGGACAAGTTGCGTCGCTGTAATATGGTGAATCATTTCAGGTCCGCGAAAAAGAGCAGCCGCAGTTTCATCGCAGGATGTTTCAATCCCAAGGATAACAGTATCTTGCATCTATTTTTGTACGATCTCTATTTTATCAGGAATAAATCGATTTACCCTCTTAACACCCATGGGCAATATTGCCTCAGGTACATATAATTGCTCATTTTGATTCCAATGTGCTCCATAGTCGAAACTTACAATAAAGTCTTCAGGCTTCAGCTCAAGGAGCCTATCCAAACCACCTTCTGCCTCCAGTCCGATAGTCTGAGGGATTACGGAGATTTCCACATTCCAGGGGACATTCTCAAGTCTGATAGGAATATTCAAAAACTCAACTGCTCCAATACTCTGAATATCAGCAGTCAGAGTTATGGCAGAAGTATCCAAAATAAACAGTTGGGTTGGTTTAAGTGAGAGGGGCAAGGATATTGACACATCTGCATCCACATCAGATACTTGATATGGTGGAACAGTAATACTGGTGAGTTCCTTGAGCAGAGATGTAGGCCCATGTACCATCACTTTGCTCGGCTCGACCTTAATATCACCAACCAACATATATCCCAGAGCAGGTTCAATGACAGCCTGGACATTCACATTGAGTTCTTTATGAGCCATGGGTTCTACACTCACCCAGATTGATTCGGGCTCAACAATATGCAACAAATCCAACTTATAGTCTCTGGGTATAATAAATTTATCAGGATGCTCAGCATAATATTGATTCAAATAATAGACTTGAGTGTTTTTTGTTTTTGTCAAATCAAGAACGAGCCCAGTCTCTGATAATGGCATGGTCATATTTGCCCAAAGAAGGGTATGTCCTTTACCCCGGAATCTCGCAGTAATCATATCTGGGATTTCATTATTGAAGGCTTTGTCGTCAGAAAGCCCATCAATTCTCAATGGAATATCTAGATCAAAAAAATACTCTATGTCTGTGACAACAAAGAACCAAAGCAGTATAGCCAGGATCACCGATCCCACTTTTATCTGAATGTCAGTGGTGAATATCTTTTTTAACATCTCTCAATATAAGGGTAAAGCCCTCAGGCACAAAGCCTTCAACACTTTGCTGGGCGTTGATTTCGAACTATCATTTCATGTGAAAATGAAAAGGCGATGTACCCGAAAAACAAGATAAACATCGCCTTTATATTTCATGTCGGGGTAGATTCCCTATCCCGATGAGATTAGATCAGGAGTTAGTTACTCCTTATCGCCCTCATCAGAATCAGCTGCTTCCGCTTCAGGGGCTTCAGGAGCCGCTTCCACTTCCTCAGGAGTTTCAGCAACTTCAGGAGCTGCTTCAACCTCTTCTACTTCCTCGACCTTTACTTTCTTTTTAGGAGCAGCCTTTTTCTTGGCTGGCTTCTTTTCCGCTTTCTCAGCTTTCTCGGCTTTTTCCGCTTTTTCAGCAGGTTTTTCTTCTGCTTCGCGGATTTTGCTAAGAATGGCTTCTGGGATCTCGAGTTTATCACTTACCTCGTCTTGACCACGGATAAACTCGTCGATATCATTGCGTTCTTTATCTTTAATGGCTGATGCATGGCTAACGACAACTTTTTTCTCAGTCGCATCCACTTCAACAACTTTTACTTCAACTTCAGCATCCTGCTCAAACTGATCCAGGATTTCTTTGCGCTCTTTCTTACGGAAATTGCCCAGAGAAATTATTCCCTCTACATCAGTGTCAGGAAAGCTAAGGATGACACCCTTTTCAAGAAGCTTGATAACGGTACCTTTATGAGAGGTATTCACAGCGAAACGATCCTTAAGCTCTGGCCATGGATTTTCCTGGGCCTGCTTGATTCCCAATGAGATCTTGCGCTCACTCTGGGAAATATCAAGGATTTTAACCATGATTTTGTCACCACGGTTTACAATTTCCTTGGGATGGCGAACTTTGCTCGTCCATGATAAATCAGAAATGTGAACTAAACCGTCAATACCTTCTTCAAGTTCGATAAATGCACCGAACTGTGCCAGGTTGCGAACAGTTCCCTCATGGACTGAACCGACGAGATACTTCTCTTCGATGGTTGTCCATGGATCAGGTTGTAGTTGTTTTACACCAAGAGAAATCTTGTGGTTTTCAGCATCTACGGAAAGCACAATGGCATCGATCTCATCGCCAACATTAAAAACATCTGAAGGATGCTTGATGTGCTGTGTCCATGAAATCTCTGAGATATGAACAAGACCCTCAACACCAGCAGTCAGTTCAACAAAGGCACCATAATTGGCAAGACTTACAACTTTACCATGTACAGATGTACCTTCTGGATACTTGGCAACAACACTCTCCCATGGATGGGGTTTGAGTTGCTTGAGACCCAGTGAGACTCTCTGTTTGGTTGTGTCATAATCAATGACTTTGACCATGATGTCCTCATCCAGACCAACAACCTCGGAAGGATGATTGACACGACCCCATGAGAGATCTGTAATATGTAGCAGTCCATCAATTCCACCCAGATCAACAAATACACCAAAATCGGTGATGTTTTTGATACGACCTTCAAGAATTTGACCCACTTCAATGTCATCCAACAACTTGGTCCGCTGCTCTTTGAGACTTTCTTCTAACAATTCCTTGCGGGAGACAACAATATTTTTACGAAATTCGTTGACCTTGACGATCTTGAATTCGAAAGATTTTCCAACATAAGCATCGAAATCTCTGATGGGTCTTACATCCAGCTGTGAACCGGGTAAGAATGCATCAACACCGAGGATATTTACAACCATTCCACCCTTGATACGACGGGATATGGTACCTTCAACAGTTTCAGCATCAGCATATTTCTGCTTCACATTATTCCAGACACCCATGAACTCGGCCTTGCTTCTCGACAAGACAGCCTGTCCAAGTTTATCTTCCATCCTCTCCAGGAAAAGTTCAACCGTTTCACCAACTTTTGGGTCATCATTCCCAAACTCATGACGTGCAACGAGACCTTCGGATTTACCACCAAAGTCAACCATGACATCACGATCGCTTACAGAGATAATGCGAGCATCAACCAGGGCCTGTTGTTCAATGTTTTTAACGGTGTGATCGAGTAATTCCTGTAATGCTAGAGCCTCTTTGCTGGTAACTTCCTGATCTTCAGGCAATTCACCTTTTTTCAGGGTTTTAATTTCAGCAAAAAGATCATTCATCAGGGCACGTTTCCCCTGGGATACATCTGGTGCATCCATAGGAGCTTCAGTAGGAGCGGCTTCTTCGGTACCTTCTGATTCAGGAGCTACTTCTTCAGCAGCTTCAGCTACTGGTTCTGCTTCTACAACGGGTTCTTCTTCAACAGGCGCAGCAACATCTGCTACTTCTGCCACTTCCTCTTTAGCTTCTTTAGCAGGAGCCTCTTCAGGAGCTTCTTCTTTAACTTCTTCAACAACCGCTTCTGCTACTTCTTCAGCAGCATCATCAGTTGGTTCTTCGGCCACGGCTTCTTCAGCAGGGGCTTCAGAGGTTTCCTTGGCGGGCGTCGTCGCGACGGCGTCTTGGGATTCCGCGGATACTTCGGCTGTATCTTCAGTTGCTTGTTCAGCAACGTCTTCAGTTACTTCTTCAGCCTTTGCATCCATGTCTTGTTTCTTGGTCATTAAGTTTCCTCCATTTGACTTCGCTGTCTCCACCTTGGAGACAATAAATTCTATCTGATCATCGATACTTAATTTTGTCGTATCGAGTTTAATTGCATCATTGGCAGCTTTCATTGGAGCCAATTTGCGCCGGGCATTGTGTTCATCTCTCTCGAGAATCTCTTTTTCTAATTCTTCTACGGATTTCTCAATACCCTGGCGGGAAAAATCTTTCTGCCTACGTAAAGCTCGAACCCGAGCATCAGCTACCATGTAAATCTTGATATCAGCATCAGGAAAAACTACTGTGCCAATATCCCGGCCTTCAAGTACCACATCATGAGACTTGGCAACTTCGCGCTGAACACCCAGCAAACGATTCCTAACTCCGGCGATGGCACTTACATCAGCCACCAGAGCAGTCACTTGCGGCGATCGAATCTCATCCCCGAGAAGCGTGCCGTCCAGGTGAATATCCTGACCATCCTCACTAAATGTGACTTTAAGATCAAGATCATCCAACATTGCCTGGAGTTCATCAAGCTTTGATAAATCCATGTTTTCATTGATTATTTTTAATGTAATAGCCCGATACATGGCACCAGTATCGATATGTCGAAATTTTAATTTTTTAGCAACACCATGAGCAGTTGAGCTCTTGCCGGATGCTGCTGGGCCATCAATAGCAATAATCATTTCAAAAAGCCGCTATACTCAATATGTATTTATATCCTCGTTTCAAAGCGGCGCAATATAGACGACCAATTATGCCAACACAACCCAGAATAGCTGGGCTAAATAATTGAAAATTATAAGGAGGGGATGGTTGAGACTACTTGATGCGATAGCCTTTATCCTCGTATTCCAATATCCAATTAACAATGATTCCAATATCCATGCGCTGGGTTGCTCCCAGAAAGCGTCTGTTCCTGAAGTAGTAGGAAGAATAGTCCTGTTTGGTTTCCTTCTCCATATCATCACCCAAGGCTGTAAGCCTTTCCTGCCATCTTTTCACATTAGATTTTCTCAAATCCAGCCAGCCCCCACTGGTCCACTTCTCAATATTTTCGGGATTAATTTCAAGTACAGTTCTTCCCTCAAAATTTGGTTCAGACATATCCGGACCACGCAAAAATGTACGACCGTCCTTTAATAGAATAGGGGTACCCACGGAGAGAATTGTGGAACGGAGCTCCTTATTGGAGAGGATTTCCGCTTCCATTTGATTGGCAAGCTCTTCAGGGTCAGCACTGAGTACACCTGAAATATTGCCTTTGAGACGCTTGAGGATATAGACTTCGTATAAAAGTTTTGTAAGACGCGGCGGTCCGAGCAATTCGAAGGCTACACTATCTTTCCCGGTTTCCTCCTCAAGGACTTCCATCTTCTCCAGGGCATCTTTACGGATGAGTCCTGCTCGATAGGAAGGAGCCAACACTGATGAATCAAGACTGGAAATGATATCATTCCCTGTGTTTCCACCCTTTATTTCCAGCAGTGTCAAATCTGCGATTTCCTCAGGAGTAACAAATTCCATTTGACCCTCGCCAGTCAAAACTGAGAATTCTCCAGCAGAGAAATATCCATTTTCACCAGCGTCGATATAAACTGACTCCAAAAATTCATCTCCCACTCGCTCCCAGGTAGATTCCGGGGACTTGTTCAGCGAATCACCTAGTACCGTGGTCTCAGCAGGCAGAGAATCATAAATGGGAATGTGACTTCCCCTTCTCACAACCTTGCCGTACCCAATTTTTTTCCAGGCGATGGCCGCAGTCGGCTTGATTTCTTTGATGATTGGAGCACCGGGTGTTCTGCCAAGCAACCAGAGCAACATGGTATGAGCACCGGCCAATGATGATTTACTCATAAGCATTTTAGAGGGCTTATCTTCAGAATGCGTATAGGGAATATTAAAACCCATACCACCTGTACCACTGGTCCCCACTTTTAAATACAATTGGGTGTCCGCCTGGCGCATACTTTCGATAAGTATTTGGACGTGTCGGATCAACTGGGGAATATACAGAGTTGAAATGATTCGTTCTACCGTTTCAATGAGCTTGTCATCCGCTGTTTTTCCCTTGCGAATTTCATTGATTTCAGCCCTCAGCTCAGCAACTATCTGATAAACATTCTGGTAGGCAAATGCCGTGGCAGTATTAATACAATCAATAAGAATCTGAGGTTTATGGGTATCCATGATCTGATATAATTTTGAATTATTAATAATATCTGGACCAAGATCATCATAGATATCATGGATCATTAATTCCACTTGTTCAGGATTAGAGTAAATATCTGCCTTGGACAGGTAGGACAATTCATTTCGCACAAATAGATCACCATGAACAGAGATAATTTTTGTACCGTGATTTAATGGATGGTTTTCCAGGATAGTCTGAATTTCCTCGGCCTCATTCTCTCGTAGAGAGGTTACGATTAACTCAGATGGTTCTTCTTCAAGCAGTTGTTTGGCGATAGCTTGACCAACCAGACCCCAGCCACCAAGTATTAATACGCGTTTTTCCCTAATGTCCATGTGCCAATTCCTTCAATTTTGCGATCTCAGCAGCTGATAATTCACGGTACTTGCCTAGTGACAGATCATCTACTCTTAAAAATGCAAATTGCTCTCTGTGGAGTTTCACCACCTTGTGACCCAGAGCCATAAAAATTCTCTTTATTTCGCGCTTTCGACCCTCTCTTAGAATGAGTCTGATTTCAGTAAATCTTTCGAAATAATTGTAGTCAAGAACCTCTGCGATTGCAGGCGTTTTAGCTTCAATATTTATGCCAAGTGGTAAACGTTCAAGATCATCCTTGCTTACCTGTCCAAGAACGCGGACGGCATAGGTTTTTGGAATTTGAAATTTTGGATGGGTCAGGCTGTAGGCAAGATCTCCATCATTTGTTAGAATGATCGCCCCTGTAGTATCATAATCCAATCTTCCAACAGGATATATTCTATACTTTGAAGGAATTAAATCGATGATGGTGGTCCTGCCGTAGGGATCATTGGTTGTGGTTATGACCTGCGTGGGCTTGTTGAGGAGAAAGTACTGATAGTTGGTTTCGAGGGTGATTTGTTTCCCTTGAAAAACGACGTCATCAGAGAAAGGATTTACACGGGTCGCCGGGTTGCTCTCAACCTCGCCATTAATGGTGACCAATCCCTTTTGAATAAGATCATCACAAACCCTTCGCGAACCGAGACCAGCCATGGCCAGATATCGATTAAATCGTATCTGTTCTTCAGGTTTTTCTGTCATATCACTCAAGATTTTGATTGTGATCCCAGGGATCAACTGGTCTATTAAACCAACTCTCCGTCGTCCTCGGCCAGGATATCTTCTACTTCTCTCAGTCGTGGCAAATCGTTTACTGAATTGAGCCCAAAATATTGCAAAAATTCAGTGCTGGTTCGATACAAAAGGGCGCGCCCGGGACCATCTTCTCGACCTCTAATTTCCAATAGCTTCCTGTCCAGGAGGGTGCGTAGTGAGGAGTCAGAGCTGACACCTCGTATAGACTCAATGTCATTTCTGGTGACAGGTTGTTTGTAACACACTATAGCCAGTGTTTCTAGTGCAGCCTGGGATAATCTGAGCTTCCCGGATTTGGAAAACAGACCCTTTATATATGGTTCAAACTCTGCATTGGTCACGATCTGATACCCGCCAGCAACTTCTTTAATGAAGAATGCCCTTCCTGCCTGCTCATAATCTGTTGCCAACTCACCAATAACTTCCTGGAGAGATATTTTGCTAGAATTATCACCCAGGCAGATATTAAAGCGAGCTTCAGTCAAGGGCTCTGGAGTGGCTACCAACAACGCTTCAACAATCTGTTTTAATTCATTAATTTCCAAATGTGCTAACTCTTGATA
>JABMOS010000045.1 GCA_013203185.1 Fidelibacterota bacterium
CCCGAAGGAAGCCTACAAGACCTATTACAAAGCACGCATAAAAGCACTGAAAGGCAGCTATCAGAATGAATAATTTGATCACCCTTCCCATCTGGGCATTTACCGTCTTGGTTCTCTTTGCAGCCATTATGGTTCTCGACCGCCTGTTAATGCCCGGTTTGCGCTGGGTCTTGCATAAACGGGTGAAAAAAGTCATGGAAGAAGTCAGCTCACGTCTGGATATTAAAATCAGACCCTTCCAACTAACCCGCCGCCAGGGTTTGATCGATCAATTGGTCTTTGATGATCAAGTCATTGAGGCAGTCAAAGTCCATGCCGCTGACAATGATATGCCCATGGCTATTGCCCAGGAAAAAGCCAAGCGCTACGCCAGCGAAATTGTCCCTGCTTTTAATGCCTATATCTATTTCCGCTTTGGGTATTGGTTGGCCAGGAAATTTGCACGCCTGATTTATCGCGTACGGGTCGGCTTCTATGATGAGGATCAATTAAAGAAGATTCCCCAGGATTCCAGTGTGGTTTTTGTGATGAACCATCGCAGCAATATGGATTATGTTCTGGTTTCCTTTCTGGTGGCTGAAAAAACAGCTCTGTCATATGCTATCGGAGAGTGGGCGCGAATCTGGCCGCTGCAAACTTTGTTGAAGGCCATGGGTGGCTTTTTTGTGAGAAGAAACTCCAAGAACCCCCTCTATAGAAAAGTTTTGGAACGATATGTTCACCTCTCCACCAGGGCCGGAGTTTGCCAGGCTGTCTTCCCCGAAGGGGGCTTAACCAAATCGGGTGCACTCCTGGAACCCAAACTGGGATTCATGGACTACATGCTCAGGGACTACCACCCCGAATTTGATAAAGATATCGTCTTTGTCCCTGTGGGCATCAATTATGACCGAGTTGTTGAAGATCGCACGCTTATCAGAAAATTGGATCCCACCGCAAAGCGACGCAACCAATGGTATGTAATTAAAACCACCCTGGGCTTTGCCACCAAGATGCTGCTACTCTCTAGAAAAGTCCGCTGGCGTCGCTTTGGTTATGCCAGCGTCAATTTTGGTAGCCCTGTATCTGTTAAACAATACTGTGAGACCCATGCGATTAAGTTTGATGAGGTTGATTCCACCAATCGTTTTGAGCAGGTGAAAATATTGGCTGACACCCTTATGAAGCATATTGCTGATGTGATTCCCATTCTACCCATTGCCCTGCTTTCAGAAGTGCTGCTGGAAAACAAGGATATCTGGAAAAGTGAATTAGACCTCAAAGCTCTATCCCTTCAGAAAATTGAATCTCTGAGGAAGAAGGGTGCCCCCATTGATATCTCACCTGCAGCCAGCGAAGGTGTTCTAAATAACGCCTTGTCAATGCTGATTGGCCGTCGATTGGTGGATGTGGAAGCAACCCTCATCCGTCCCAAGGAGGAAGCGCTGGTCCTGTTGGAATACTATGCCAATTCCATCAAACAATGGCAGTGAGTCAGTAACGATCTTAAACACCCGGCTTAAATCGGGTGTTTTGATAACACCAACACCTCAACCTACCCTTGTGGCATCATTAATCTATCCTGATATTGGATGCCCATGAGAGACCCCATGTTCATCAGCGCCCTGGACCTTTTCAAAATCGGAATTGGACCCTCTAGCTCACATACTGTGGGACCCATTCTGGCAGCCAGAACCTTTTTAGAGAAGGTTCTATCCCAACCGCCGGTGAACTCACATATCCGCTGTACCCTGAAGGGATCCCTGGCCTATACTGGCAAGGGACATGCAACAGATCGAGCCATCATGCTGGGACTTCACGGCTTTTCACCCCAGGATCTCACCGCCCTTGATGTAGATGCTCTGGTAAGCAGTCTGAGCTCCAAAACCCACCTCACCGCTCGAGAGGCTTGCCAGTTTAATCCTGAAGTCGACATTGTCTTTGATCGCCAGGAAACCCTACCACAACACCCCAACGGAATGGTCTTTGAATACATCGGGGATGCTGAGGAAATCATCCTCAAAAAAACCTACTTTTCCATTGGTGGTGGTTTTATCAACGACCTGAATGATATTGACGATCTGGTGGCACCCCTACATATGGAGTCGGCCCTGGCCATCCCCTTCTCCTTTGGATCTGGACATAATATGCTAAAAATGTCCAGGGACAGCGGAAAGTCCATCGCTGCAATGAAGCGAATAAATGAACGTGAATATCTCTCAAAAACCGAGCTGGACCAGGGGCTGGACGCTGTCTGGCAAGCCATGAGGACATGCGTGGAAAATGGTCTCAAAACTGAAGGTGCCTTACCAGGGAGCCTCAATCTTTCACGTCGAGCGAAAAAACTCCACGATCAACTCCTGGCAGATCCAGACGAAGCCAATGTTACTGACTGGCTGTGTGCTTATGCCATGGCTGTCAGTGAGGAGAATGCAGCAGGACACATGGTGGTGACTGCCCCAACCAACGGTGCGGCCGGGGTCATACCAGCAATCTTGTATTATCTCATGGTCCACCAGGCTGGCACTCAGGAACAGATTAGAGATTTTCTGCTGGTGGCTAGTGCCATTGGTGGCATCATAAAAATGAGATCCTCCATCTCTGGTGCTGAAGTGGGTTGTCAGGGAGAGGTGGGTTCTGCCTCCTCCATGGCGGCGGCAGGCCTGTGTGCCGTTCGCGGTGGCACTTCTGAACAGATCGAGAATGCCGCTGAAATTGCTTTGGAGCATCATCTGGGCATGACGTGTGACCCTGTTCACGGGTTGGTGCAAGTACCCTGCGTGGAGCGTAATGGATTTGGGGCAATTAAAGCCTATACAGCTGCCTCATTGGCTAAACGGGGAACAGGACAACATTTTATGTCCCTGGATAACTGTCTTGCAGCTATGAAACAGACTGGTCTGGAAATGTCAGAAAAGTTCAAGGAGACCTCTTTGGGAGGTCTGGCTGTAAGCAACACAGAGTGTTAGCAAGAGCGGATAATGAGCACACCCATTCAGGTTCAAGTTCTTTACTCTGAGAGTTGTCTCCGGACTCCCCTCACCATTGAGCGGGTCCACGAGGTCTCTCAAAAGTTGGGGGTCACAATTGATCTGACAACCGTGCAAATTGATACTTTTGATCAAATCATGGAATGGAATTTTATAGGAAGCCCCACCGTCAGGGTCAATGGTGTGGATATAGACCCCTCAGCCAGGGGAGATTCCTTTGGCGGCTTTACCTGAAGAAGCTATGGGGCATCGGGTATGCCTTCGGAACAGATGGTCATTGATGCGCTGGAATCTGCGCGAACCAATCAAGGAAAAGCATGAAAAAGCTATTTGTACTCCTGTCACCACTCCTGGGGGTTTTATTCACGGGATGTTCACCTGCTGATGAGTTACCACACCAATTAGACCTTATGACTTTTAATGTTCGAATCAACCTGGTTTCAGATGGTGACAATGCCTGGCCCAATCGCAAAGAATTGGCAGCCAGCATGATCCGATTTTATGAACCCGACATATTCGGTGTCCAGGAAGCACTGGAAGGTCAAGTAAGTGATCTGTCTGAACGCCTACCAGACTATAGCTGGATTGGTGTGGGTCGCGATGATGGCCAAGCGGCGGGTGAGTTTATGGCAATATTCTATTTAAAGCATCGTTTCAAAGTGCTGAAGGAAGACACCTTCTGGTTGTCCGAAAATCCTCAACAACCTGGACTGGGTTGGGATGCAGCCTATATCCGAGTTGTGACCTGGGCCCAGTTTAAAGACCTTCAAACGGGAGAAATATTTTTCCACTTCAACACCCACTTTGATAACAGAGGGGAAGTAGCGCGCCAGGAAAGTGCCAAACTTCTCATAAGTAGAATCCGAGCTATCGCTGGAAACGAATCTGTGATTGTCACTGGAGATTTCAATACACCTCCAGATTCAGAACCCTACAGAATACTCACAGAAGCAGACCTGCTTACAGATACAAAAACCAAGTCTCAGACTCCCCATCATGGACCCAGCAGAACCATGAATAATTTTGATCTGGGAAGCTTGAGAACCACGGAACCACCCATCGACTTTATCTTTGTGAGCAATCAAATCGACGTTTTAAAGCATGCCACATTATCAGATACCTTTGATGGCTATTTCCCATCAGATCATATGCCAGTAATGGCCGTCCTCGAGTTATAAAGAAACTGGAATGACAGATAGTATTCACAGACGAACGTTTCTAAAATCTCTGGCGCTTGCAGGTCCGAGCCTGGCCATGACGGGATGTTTGAAACTGCCCCATTACCAAGCTCCCCAATTCAAAATTTCCCTGGCGGAATGGTCTCTGCACCGCTCTATCTTTGGTGCCGGGCTGGACAGGAATAATTGGGGTGCCTGGGAGCACGCACTTAAAACAGATCCACGTTCTGTACTTCAGGGTCCCCTTGATCACCTGGATTTTGCCAGGACGGCTCGCCAGGTCTATGGCATTGGAGCAGTAGAATATGTAAATGTATTCTTCTATGGTCGTGGAGCGGATAAAAAGTATTTAAACGAAATGAAAACTCGTGCAGGTGGAGAGGGCGTGCAAAGCCTGCTTATCATGTGTGACCATGAAGGCGCCTTGGGAGATCCTGATATTCAGATGCGACGAACTGCTGTTGAAAACCACTTCAAGTGGGTGGAAGCGGCCAAATTTCTTGGGTGTCATTCTATTCGAGTCAATGCCGGGAGTGTCGGCAGTTATGACGAGCAGCAAAAGCTGGTGGCCGATGGTCTTAACCAGTTAGCCGAATTTGCCCAGGGCTTTAAAATCAATGTGATTGTTGAAAATCATGGGGGTCTAACCAGCAATGGGGCCTGGCTGGCAGGAGTTATGCAACTGGCCAACCATGCCAACCTGGGAACCCTACCTGATTTTGGAAATTTCCACATAAGCGATACAGAGCAGTATGATGTCTATACTGGCGTGACCGAATTGATGCCCTACGCACGGGGTGTCAGTGCCAAGGCAATTGATTTTGATGCACAGGGAAACGAAACCCATCTTGATTATAGTCGCCTGATAAAAATTGTTCTGGATTCCGGGTATCACGGCTATCTCGGTATTGAATATGAAGGGGACCGGCTCACCGAGCACCAGGGGATTTTGGCCACACGGGATCTTTTGAATAAATTCTTATGATACTGGGGAGCTGAATGAGTGAAATGATGAGATCTACTGTAATTTTCGCAGTCTTGGGGTTGGCATCAACCATCATGGCTCAAAGTGACCAACACCTTCCCATGCTCAATGCTGATGAGCAGGGTCGTATCCAGGCTGGTGAAATCGTTATTCGTGAGATTGAAACCGAGCAAGAGAAGGGACAGGCTGTTGAGACCATGGGCTTGATGTCTGTTTCAGGTGAAATCCTGGTGAGGTTGTTAACTGATTATGAATCCTATCCAGAGTTTATGTCAGCTGTGGAGAAAATTGAAATTGTGGAAAAAGCGGGAGAGCAGACAACCCTCAATTATATCCTGAGACCCATGCTGGGGCTGACCAAAAAATACCGCATCAAAATTGCACCAGTTCAACTTGACGAAAAAGTCTGGAAGATTGAATGGCACCTCGTGACCTGGCCTGGACTTGGCGAAATGGAAACCATTGGCGACACCCAGGGTTACTGGCTTATTATTGAGGAATCGCCCACGAGATCATTTGTCCAATACTTTGTTTACTCAGACCCGGGTTATGTCCCCTTTGGCCTGGGTTCGATAGTGGACGCTTTGGGTAAGAGCAGTATTGAAGAGGTCTTTATGGAGACCAGAACCCATGCTGGAAAAATAGCAGGTAAAGATTAACTCAGAGCCTCTTCATAGCACCCGATTGAAATCGGGTGCTATGAAAACCCATGAAGGGAAACACATATGAAGGAACCCATCATTGTCACCATAATCATCATTGGTAGTATCGCATTGGTGGCGCTCATTATCATGCTTGTCCGGCATTTCGAGAAAAAGCGCACAGAGGCCCTCCGGGCTGCTGCTAGTGAGATGAAACTGGAGTTTTCACGCCTCCCAGACCCTCAGCTTTTACCTTCCGTGAGCGCGTTCCCACTATTTTCCCAGGGCCACTCCAAAAAAGCGTTCAATGTCATGCGTGGCAAGGCTGACGAAATCGAAATCACCCTGTTTGATTATCGCTACACCACAGGAGGCGGGAAAAACCAGCACACCCACAACCAGACCGTGGTCCTGCTTAAGTCCAGTCTCTTAGATGTCCCGCCCTTTAGTCTGAAACCCCAGAATGTGTTTCACAAAATTGGCAAGGCATTCGGTTACCAGGATATTGATTTTGATAGTAATCCCATCTTTTCTGAGAAGTACCTCTTGCGTTCAACTGACGAGATGGTGGTTCGCGAGGTCTTCACCCATGATATACTGAAATATTATGAGCAACGTCCTGGTCTCAGTACAGAGGCTGGTAGTGGCCGTCTCATCTTCTTCCGAGCCTCCAAAAAGGTCAAACCAGAAGATCTACCCCAATTCCTCAAAGACGGATTCCATATTTATACCCTTTTCAAACAGCACCCGAAATAGGTTGGGTGCTGGAGAATCACCTACGATTTAACGAAGCCTTTATGGCCTCCAAGCCAAACCCCCAGCTTAAATATTTCATGGTTTACTTCCTAATTCTCCTCTTTTAAAATAAGAATATTGGTCTAGATTTATTGATCGTTTAATCAGCACCCATGGATAAGTAGTATATTTATAATAATATATTTTAAGACAATTGGTAATTACATAACGACTATGTATACCATAATTCCATAATACGGGGAAATCATGAAAAAGAGTTTACATCTAGTTATTTTTGTTTTATCAGTTCTGTTGATTACAGGCTGTGCTTATTTGGTTGGCGGTGGTGACAAGCAGGATGTGAAGGTGACTTCAAGTCCAGTAGGCGCCAGCATTGTTATAACAAACACAGGCGGCGTGGAAATGTTTACAGGCACCACACCTGCCTCCGTAAACCTGAAAAGGAAGTATAAATACAACGTAACCGTTAATCTGGATGGCTATAAAGAGAAAACAGTTATGATTGACCAGACCCTGAATATGATGGTATTGGGCAATATCCTTTGTGGTGGTATTCCTGGAGGTGTGGTAGACGCATTAACTGGAGCCATGTGGACTCTGGAGCCAGAACAAATTGTTGTCACGCTTGAGATGGCAGCCCTGGATGGTGCCAGTGAAGAGCAGCTATATGCTGTAGTATCCTATCTTGGTACAGACAACCAGCGTCAAAGTGTTCCGGTTCTCCTAGAAAAGGAATAGTCTTTGTTCAAAAAGCAGTTTGTGGCCAGTAGGTTGTTATTTCTACTGGCCACTTTTATTTTCACCCAGACAGCGCTGTATCCCCAGGAACAGGATTCCTCCAGTGTTCAGGAATATTCGTTTTTAACCCATGCAAATCAGGTTTACCAATCAAAAGTCGGCAGTAAAACCATTCATCGATGTCCCTTCGAGATATCATGCAGTAAGTTTTTGCGAATTTCTGTTGAAAAGCATGGGGCTGTAAAGGGGTTTACCCTCTTTCTAGATCGCTATTTTTATAGAGAAAACACCATGATTCCGCATAATTATGAAGCAGTCGTAAAAAATAATAAGGTCGTATATAGAGATGACATCCCGGATAGTCTCATTACTTATCTTTATCACGATTAGTCTATCGGCTAACGGTGAGGACTTAATTCAGCGTCTGATTCAGGAATCAGAATTCGAGTTGGCAAGAATAGAGCTTTATAAGCTTTATGACCAAGCTGACTCTCTTACTCAACCCAAAACCCTGGCAGCCATTGCCTATACCTACCAGCTTGAGGACAGGCACCTCAAGGCGAAAATATTATATCACCGTGTCTTACAAAAAACAGACCTGCTGTCCGAAAGCTATGTAGATAGCATTAAGACAAATTTGTGCTACTCATTGATTGAGATGAGTGAGTTTGGGAGCGCTTATGGGATTTTTAGCAATTTAGAGAACCCGCATATTTTACCAGTGAAGCAACGCTTTTTCATTCTCACAGCTGAGCGCCCAGACGAGTTGGCTAAAGACTTGTTCACACCAGAAGAATGGGAGTCCCTTCAAGCTTTTTCAGGTAGTCTAAAAAGTCCACGCAAGGCAGCCATTCTGTCAGCACTTGTACCTGGTCTGGGACAAGCCTATGCGTCACACACTGTTGATGCAGCCCAGTCCTTTCTCGTGGTAGGTGCCGGGTTGGTTTATTCAACCATTGCTTATAAATCTTACCAGCAGGGTGAATTAGGTCTGGGGCTAACCTCTTTGACCGTTGGTGTAACTGCGCTTTTTCATTATGCGAACATCCTGTCTGGTGAGAGGACTGCAATTTATAGAAACATGAAGTTGAAACAGGAATACTTAAAACAGGCCGATCTTGATTTTCAGCCACTAGATCTGTCAGGCGACTATACAGCACCCACCCCTTAACACAAAAAAGTCCAGCCTCATTCATAAATCCTCAATCCCTCATTTCTCCCCTTTCAAAACCACCTATTTAGTCTACATTTGCCTGAATTAATGACAATTTTGGGGGCATTATCACCACGAATTCACAGGAATTACACAAAAACGTATTTTTGCTGACGGCGAAGCTTTGTCTTTTTGGGCTGCTGAAAGAAGACAGAACAAGTAAGAGGAAAATATAATGTTTTTTGATCAGACACGGATATTGACAAGGGTAATCTCAGTAGTATTGATATTTTCATTAATCCTTCCCACGGCTACAGCCTTCGGTCAAGAGGCTACAGTGGATTATTACTATGAGGGACAGGCTGCTGCCCAACGAGACTATACAGGAGGTGGTGCTGTTGTCGGGGGACTGGCAGCTGGTTTCTTGCTGGGATTGATCGGTTGGGGGCTCGGTTATTTGATTGTCTCGAGCCAAGATGGTGACGTTCCCAAGGATTTAACTACGAACTTAAATACCACTCAGCGGATGCGCTTTGAACAGGGCTACAAAGACTATGTGATGAGAACAAAAAAGGGCAAGTTCAATTTAGGTGCCGGTATTGGGACCATTGGCGCTGTTCTTTTTGTCATGAGCTCATCTGAATAGCCAGACCCTGAAAAAGAAGGACCCACAGGTCAAATCAATTGCCAGGAGAGAGTTTAAGGGACGTTTCAGTATCCGGCCAAAATTCTTGATGCAATTTTTACACGTATAAGCAAAGCAAAGGGAAAAATGGTTATGGAGCTAAGACGGGCTGTAAGCGGGATGTTCATGTTTGCAACAATATTGGTTGGCACCGGGTTTTGCCAAAACGAAAATGACCTGATTTCGGGCCCCTTATCAGGTGTTACATTTGCTCCAGAGCCGGGTCATCTAGGTTTAACTGTTCAATACATCTCTACTTCATCAACCTCTTCTTTTGATAGTGATGGCAAAGAACACGATCTAAACGAATACAATGAAAGAATTGCAGACCCTGGCTACAAGCGATCAATGAGTGCCTTGAGAGGTGAGTACACTATCTCCAAAAATCTGGGGCTCTTTGTAATAATCCCCTTTGTTAACAGTCAGGAGCTGGAGTGGAATCTTGAACCTACATATATGGGTGCCCTGAATGATTTAAGCGGCCAAACGGGGGTGGGAGATATCATGGTGGGTGGATGGTTTCAAGTTGTCAAATCTTCCCAACTCGCCGTGAACATATCGGGAGCTTACTACATGGCTACTGGAAGCTCACCAGATGAAACAACCACAGCAGAACTGGGATCTACTGGAAATGGGCATACCTCAACAGGGGCTGGCATATCTGCTGATTTTGTTGTTTCGTCCAAAATTCTCTTGAGTCTAGGCGGCGAGTATGTGCTAAATCAAGAAGCGGACTATTCATTTGATGATGTTGCTATGACAGTAGAGTATGGGAATGAAATGCTCCTGGGTGGTAGACTCACATATAGTATGTCCAATAATCTATCCCTGGGCATGAATGCCGATTATCTCGCGTCAGATAAAATGAAAGTAGATGGCCAGGAATCAGATGACACAGAGGCTACTGCTGTTATTCTTACCCCAATGATCGGTCATCATGACACAACCAACAAGTTGAATATGAGAATAAGCGGGGGCTACCAGCTTACATATGCCGGGTCTAATATTTTGAAATACGATGGACTCAGGTTTGGACTATACATAATTTTTTGATGGGCAGCAGGAAGCGCCAAGAAATATCACAGGGGCAATAATGGGGAGGCAGGTCATTGGTGAGAAAGTCGCAAGATTGTCGTGCTGCGGTAGTGTGAAGACATGAAGATATTATCATACCTGATGTCAGCATTCATGATTTTTTGCGCCCTGGGCGTTACGATTTATATGTCAGGTTCTGACAGATGGCTGGTAGCGCTATCCTGCTGGAGTACAGGGGTTTACTTCTTTTTTCAAGCCAGGAGCTGGACGCCTGAGAAAGCCCTGAGAATTTTTGGCCTTAAGCCTAAAAAAATAGCACCCAAAGAGAAGAAGTGATCAGGACTAGTCATGAGATCTGACAACACAAAATTATCCCAACCACTCGAACCTGAACTTATTGCCCCCTGTGGCATGAACTGCGAAATATGCATGGCATATTTACGTGAAAAGAATAAATGCTCAGGTTGTTTGACAAGGGGGATAAATAAAGCGAAACATTGCTCTACCTGTATCATTAGAAATTGTGAAAAATTGAGTGAATCAAGTTCAGGATATTGTTTTGATTGTCAGGATTATCCCTGTAAGCGGCTGCAAAACCTTGATAAGCGATATCGTACCAATTATCGCATGAGTATGCTGGACAATCTTAATAACATAAAACGATTGGGTCTTGCAAAGTTTATACAGCAGGAAAGATCAAGATGGCGCTGTAAGCACTGCGGAGAACAACTGTGTGTGCATCGACCCGTTTGCCAAAACTGCGGTGAAAGTTGGTCCGGGTTATGTTAAGTTTCATGGCCACGAAAGGGGGAGCTATGAAAAGCAAGGTGTGGATTTCTATCTCAATCCTGTTGGGAATCCTGGGGAGTCTCCACTCCCAGGACTTTTATTTTCAGGTAAATGGTGGTGAATACGTTTATACCATTCCAGCCGACACCCTGGTGAGGAATATCCACTTATCCCAGCGTCTCAGTAACGAGCACCCCTCTCTCCATGGTTTGGATACACTGACATTTACTTTTCAACCGCAAAATGAAGATACAGTTGAATATAAATTTGGCCCCTTCATGTATTCAGACGGGTCGGAGATTTATCCCACCGTAAACTTTCTCATAGAAGGAATAGGCTTTTCCAGTCTTGACTCCATGATTGTTGGTGCTGTGGCGATCGACTCTCAATGGGTGGAGGGAATTAGGTATGTAGATCTTCCCGGAGATTCTCTCTCTGGATTTCAAGTGGTTCTTTCAGGTGAAGACCCCAATGGATTAATGGCATATATCGAGGTTCCATACCTTACTCAATCCTGTTCGGACTGGCGAAATTTTCAACCCCTCCAGGTGGGGAATATCTGGCGCTGGTCCATCCCTTCTGAAAGTTCGTCAGCTACCCGGCTTGAAATTCTTGATGTAACTGAGGATGCCGGTCAGCAGACCTATACTGTGGCCAGAGAAAGGGTTGAGGGCTACGACTATACGCTGCTTCCTCCGGATACATTTCATGTCGTCACCTTTGACACAGATCTCTATAAAATCTATGGGGATGGTGAAGTCTACAGTGTGCTCTCTGCTGATTTTAGACCCCTTCCCGAAGAATATCAGCAATTTGGAATCGAAGCGGTAGTACCTACTGTAGACGGAAAGCTTCTGTATGAATCATCCTCAACGGCTGGGACAGATATCTGGACCTGGGGCATTGGTCGTACATCAGGCGGTTGGGATGGTGGGGGCAGTCTGGATTTGTGGGGTTTTCGTCTGGGCGATAGTCTCTGGGGTAATATTGATCATCTCGTCAGTGTCCATGAAGAAAATTTCTCACCAGAGACCTTCAACATTTTTGCTTATCCAAACCCATTCAATCCCAGCACCACGATTCACTACCGAATTCCAGAGCAGGCTGATGTCTACATCAATATTTATGACCTCCTGGGTCGAGAGATTTGGAGTCGGGAAATACCAGGTAACCCCGCGGGTTACCAGAGCCTACAGTGGAATGGCCTGAATGCCAGTGGAAATAAGGCTGCAAGTGGTGTTTATCTCATCACGCTTACCACCTCAGAAATTAGGTTGGTACAAAAAGCGTTGCTCATTCGTTAGGCTGTGGTGAGGACCTGTGTGAATATGTTGGCGGATAGCTCATGGTCCTGATAGCTTTACAAAGCTAAAGATGAAAGCGGTTATTTATTCAGAGTATCCCACCAGTATGCTTATATGGAAGGATTGATAAATGATAGAATCAAACGTATTCCAGAGAACCACAACAACTGATAAAATAATATCAGATGCCCAATACAATCTGGCCATGGGTGCCGTACTGGGCTGGGGCTTTTTTGTCAACTGGATCATTGTACAGACGGTAGATCCTGAATATCTCAGGAGTATCAACAGCCTTTTATTTGTTGTCCTGTACTTTGCCTCTGCCATGTATGGAATCCATCTTTTTACCAAATCAGATGATCCTGTCAAAAGTTTTATAGGTTACAATTTTGTAGTAGTCCCCTTTGGCCTTATCGTCAATATGGTGGTTTCCCAGTACAGCACAGAACTTGTTCTGGAAGCCATCCAGGTCACAGGAGGGGTAACCATCATCATGATGATACTAGGGGCTGCCTACCCGGCATTTTTCCAGAAGATCAGTGGCGCCCTCACCGGAGCCCTGATTGCCGTTATCATCGTGGAAATGGTCCAGATATTCATTTTTGGTATGCACTCGAGCTGGTTGGACTGGGCAGTGGCAGCCATCTTTTGCGGATATATCGGTTATGATTGGGGACGAGCCAATCAAATCCCCAAGACCCTGGATAACGCCGTAGACAGTGCCGCCGCCCTGTATATGGATATCATCAATCTTTTCCTCAGGGTATTGAGAATTATGGGACGACGGAGATAAGTAAAGCATGAAAAAGAGTGCCATCGTCTTGACCTTCTTTTGCCTTACTCAAACCATTCTGGCTCAGGAATATGCCTATCTCATGGCTGACCTCAATAGCTCACTGTCTTCAGGAGTTAGCATCACCAACACCAACGCCTCTCTCGGCGTGAGTGCGGATTTTGACCTCAAGGAAAATGTCCGAGCGGGCATCGGGTTTTTGTATGAGGCAGACTACTATGGGAAAGACAGAGAGGACACCAGCATTGAGATATCTCCAGGCACTATGAATGCTAGCTTGACATTAGTTGCGCCGGACGCTTCTCAAAAAAACAAATTTATGCTCACCACTTTGGGTTACTCCCGAACAGGAGCCAAAATTATTGAGGGGCGTGGTCGTGGGGCCAAGGGCGGCATCTCCATTCTGTCCATAACGGCCAATCCAGTAAAGCTCATTCCGCGACAAAACAACAAATGGGGGGTTATGGGGGTTTCATTTTCCACATTTATCCCTTTTGGAAAACTAAAAAATAGCCGGGGGGAGGCCACCATTAAACCTGATGTTGGTCTTTTGTTATTACCCACTGCTGGAATCATAAATCTGGACAAGGAAACCCAGCTGGTCTTCACTGCCCTGGTTTCGGCAGGGGCCACCTGGTCCAGTGAAACCTCTCTTGATTTCGTAGCAGGGATTTCAGCCAATATTCATTTTTATTAGATTTTAAACCGAGGCATCCAACCCAAGATTCCAAGGATAGGAAAAACCAGTGCAAAACTTGTGGCAAGGCATTCTGATTTCCCTTTTGACCTTCTCTCTGATGAATGTGATCAAGGTCAAGCCCCATGTGCCTCCTTTTGAAAAGGGACCTGAATATTTAGAAACCTATGTCACCAAACATAAAAAGAAGATCAACAAGACTGAGTACTACTCCTGGTCCACAGACTTTATGGAATATGCAATTCTTGAAGGACAAAATGCGATCGCCGACTCCCTGCTTGCCTTCGGATATCCCCCGGACAGGAAATTAAATACAACACCTTATGCTTTAACCCCCCTCTGTGCTGCAGTATTGACAGGCAGCGAGCATATCACCCAGAGTCTTTTACGCGCCGGGGCGGACATAAATATTTTACCACCTGACAGTGTCGGTCCACTTTTGTCCTCCAGTATTATAGCAGGGTTTCAATACGAAACCATAGAGCTGTTTCTCAAAGCTGGTGCGAACCCAAATGAAGTGTCAGAGTATGGGCCGCCACCCTTCTCCATCGCTGTTGAATTTGGCGAGTATGATATTGCTGAGCTCCTCCTTCAATATGGGGCAGATGTAAACCAGATTGACTCTCGATGGTATAATGCACTGCAACATGCCGCCGCAAATGATGATCTGGTTTCTGTCACCTATCTCCTGGAAAAAGGTGCTAAGCTGGATACCACAAATGGTGAAACAAGCACCCCCCTCTACCTGGCCATCCATAATGGTCACGACAATATCGTTATGTATCTGCTCTCTTCTGGCGCTAATCCGGACACCACCTTGCCCCGGGATCGATTGCCCCTGTCCATGGCCTTGACCATGGGAAACTATGATATGGTTCAAGAACTGCTCTCTGTGGGAGCCAATATTGAAAAAGTAGATTTCAGTAAGCGCAATTTCATAGCCACTGTTTTTTCAAGTACATACCTTATTCATCAACCCGAGTTACAGTCTTTGATGTCTGATCTTTTAAAAGATGAGTATGAAGCAGTTGTAAACACGGTGTTCAACGAAGTCAATATGTCTAACCTCTTTTATATGGCAGCAGTTGAAGTTATTGAAGAGTTGAGGCAGTTCGAAAACCAGATCCACTCCGCCCAGGATCAAGACACCTTGGCGCGTCATGAGCAGGTGGATATCGAGAGATTATTAATTGCCATCAAGCAGTGCACAGAGCTTTTTATCGAATACGATTTAAATATTACAGAACCGACGCCATACGGAATCACCGTTTTGCACTTGCTGCCAGAAATGGAGAGTCAGGAGTTGCGACAATTCATCATTGATCAATTTCAAGATGTGAGTGGCCCAGATAAATATGGCAACACACCCCTACATTATGCAGTAATACAAGATCGCCCTGGTCTTGCAAAACAGTTCATTGAGGCCGGCGCAGACGTGAATGTTAAAAATGATCAAGATTTGACTGCGCTTGATTATGCTATCATTGAGGGGAATACTGAATTAATTGAGCTCATAGAAGGTGCAGGTGGTCTGGTTGGAAAGTAAAGATTTACACACGGGGTCCTTGGTCTATCACATAACAAAAGAAAGTATAAACAGGTTTCGCCTGTCCCGGGTCTATCCTGAATTCAACCAGTAAGTGCAATTTCTTGTTTCCCA
>JABMOS010000046.1 GCA_013203185.1 Fidelibacterota bacterium
AATACATCGTCATTGATGGATTGGAGCATGCCTACTTTATCTTTGACTCCCACATCTTCATAACTCACTTCAGTATTGTAGTAATTCATCAATTTGGTGGAATTAAAAGATTTAGGAGCGGCTTTGGCAGACCCTGAAGCGATTCCCGCAGCTGTCCTAGCGGCGGCCTTCATACTGGCCAGGCTAATGTCTTCTGTAAATGAGTAACCCGTTTGATTTCCGTTGAGAACACGAATTCCAACACCGAGAGTGACATTGGTGCTGGCGGAACTCACAATATTATCCTGAAGACGGATAGAATTGCTCAATTCATTCTGAAAAAAGAGATCGCAATAGTCACCACCATAATGGAGAGCCTCTGCCATCACTTTACGAATCATATCCTCATCTATTCCAAAACGCTGGAAATAGAAACCGTAAGGACTGTCACCTGCTCCGACGCCTGCAAAACCCGAGCGGATGAATCCGGGGAGGGTTGCCAGGGCCAAACCAGTACCGGTGACTTTAACGAAATCTCGTCTACTCATCTGTACCATACCTTATTCCTTTCAATCATGATCATTTTTATAGGGTATTAACCTATACAAAATGATTGCATTCACCAAATTTTTTCGAGCAGGATGTGGTTCCGTCGCCAAATGGTTATCTATTGTGGCGAGTGGTACTCCTAGCCCCCGACTTAAGTCGGGGGCTAGAGATATTATTTGAACTTAATTTCGGTGGTGAGCTCGATTTTGGCGCGGGTGTAGTCTCTACTGCCTTTAATCTTATGGTTATATAGACGATAGGTTGGCGCCACCACCAATGATCCCCAATCAGATTTGTGCATGGTGTATGAATAGGATAGCCAGAGATAGGTAAAATTACTGGCCACAGAACCACTTACATCTGGCTTTGTTTTGGCGACATCATACCATGCGACCAGCGTTCCTGGTCCCAACTTGCCAACCATCTTCATGCGAACGATGGACCCAGAATAGCCCACAACACCGGTGAGGGAATCACTCACTGACTGGTTGGTGAGTGCAGCATAGCTTGAGAGTTTAAATCCAGCCACTTTAGGAAGTGCGAATTCTGCTCCATATGTAATTGGGGCCGGCATTCCCTTATCTGCAATTGTCATCAATAACTGGGGGGCCATTTTAAAGCCGAACACTGATACAGGGTAGGACAGATAAACTGTGTATTGATCTTTTGAAGTAGATGCAGAGGAGCTGGTCATGGTAATGGTGGTATCCAACCGGATACTTCCACTGTCCTGATCAATGATATAGACAATGGATGTATCACTCTGGGCAATAAAATTTTCATCCACCACTTTTCTGCCATCATTATTGTCAACCAGGATTTTTAAATCCAGTGTATTCCCAGCCAGTTTGTAGTTCACATCAAATCCATGGGCTGCGTTATTGTTATATAGGTCCCAGGCTTTATCCAAAATGATTTCAGGATAATAATGAATATCTAGGAGAGGGTTGTGCTTGACAGGTATTATACCGCCTGACCAACCCAACTTTTTTCCCTGGTGACCAAAATAGAGTTCCATAAAATCAACAGATCCTCTTCCAGCATTGGGATTACTTATTGAGCTGGGTGTTGTCCCGGTTCCAAATTTGCCCGTCCAATAGGCAGCCGCATTATGACCTAAACGCGTATTAAAAAAATACCCACCACCGATGTTTGCTTCAATCATTAAGCGGGCACGATAGTAATAATAAAAATCTTCTGCTTTTGTGCCATACTCGCCGTTGTCTTTTACATCAAATCTCGGCCTAAGCCTGGCATCTCCTGTGAGCTTAACCTCAGCATAAGCGCTGGATAAAATTATTATGAAAAGTCCCAACCAGAATTTTTTGATACGCATGATATCTTTCACCTTTTTAAATAAATCAATTAGCATTAACACGTTGTCAGGAATTAAAAACTAACACGGCTATCAATATAGACAGTTTCACGTAACGGAACTCAAGAATGTGCAAATTTTGATTTTTTACAGCTCTTCATTAAGAGGTTGCCCACTTCGCCTTCAAGGAATGCCACCAGGCGAAGCTTAGCAGGTAGGCGAAGAGATAATTTCCAATGGTGATCATCACAAATACCCTGGCAATATCCCACCCGCTGCCATTGAGGCTGAATTCGGGGACATACCCAAAGAGAAAGGGACCGATGTATAGGAATTTGGCAAACTTAAAGGCAGCGAAGGCAGTACGCCACATATTGGCCTTGGCGATAGCAGCTCCAGCAAAGGCAGCAATACAGACTGGTGGAGAAATATTGGAGTCCTGAGACAACCAGTAGACAATCATGTGGGCGGCAATCATGTTAACCCCGAGATGGGTGAGGGCAGGAACAGCGATGACTGCAGTGATGAGATAGGCAGCTGTCACAGGAACACCCATTCCCAGCACCAGAGAAGCGAGAGCAATAAACAGGATGGTTAAGAAGAGACTCCCCCCTGCCAGTTGGATCACAATATTGGCAAAGGTGAGTATGAGACCGCTGAAGGTGAGGACGGCGATGATGATACCAATGACGCCAACTGTCCCGCCTATTTTTAGACTATTCTCTGTTCCCTTGACAGCAGCATCCACAAAACCCTGAAAGCCCATTCTGGTATCAGTCTTGACCCAACTGATGGCAATGCAGGAGAGAATACCTGATACAGCAGCAAACCCTGGAGAGAAACCGGAGAGCATGATAATGGTAATCAAAAGCAAGGGGGTAATGTAGTACCACTCCTTCTTGAAAATCTCCCAGGCACCGGGACCAGACTTGGTACCCTTGATATTATGGATTTTAGCTTCATAGTGGATCATGACAAATACGGAAAAGAAATACATGAGGGCTGGAAATAGAGCGATGAGCATGATCCTGGGATAGGGTATCCCGGTGAGCTCAGCCATGATAAAGCCACCTGCTCCCATGATGGGTGGCATAAACATCCCACCGATGGAGGCCGCCGGCTCTATCCCCCCTGCTATATGAGGTCTGAAACCAGCTTTTTTCATGAGAGGAATCGTAAATGCTCCTGTAGAAACCGTGTTGGCAATGGCAGATCCTGAGATGGACCCAAATAACCCGCTGGCCAGAACTGCCATTTTGCCCGGTCCGCCCATACGATGCCCCACTGCAGCCAGGGGAAAATCAATAAAGAATCGTTGGGCACCAGAGCGTTCCATAAAGGCACCAAAAATGACAAACAGGACAACATAGGTGGC
>JABMOS010000047.1 GCA_013203185.1 Fidelibacterota bacterium
ACCCAACTCCTTGCTGCTAAGGCAGGCCTTTCCCTACCCCCAGGGATCAAGGAAGTCTGATCTTTAAGGGCGGTGCCCACCGTGAATAAACACGGTTCAAAAATGTCACATTGTTGCAGTTTTTTTTATTTCAGGAAATGTATTAAAGACGATTTGGTACTGTCGTCCTAATCCAAATTGAATATTTCGATGGGCTCCACTGGCTCAGCTGGTTCAATTCCAAAAATTCGTGCATAAAAATAGTATTCACTCTCAATGGCTTTGATAATCGTCGAGGACTGTCTAAAACCATGAGACTCTCCTTCAAAAGGAAGATAGGCAACAGGAACACCATTTTTCTTAAGAGCAGCAACCATGCTCTCCGCTTGGTCTGGTGGAACAACTGGATCATCCAAACCCTGCATAAAAATGACGGGACAATCTAGTTCATCGGCAAAGAATAGAGGAGAACGGTCGAGATAGAGCTGTTTTCTGTCTGGATAAGGTCCAATCATACTATCCAGATATCGACTCTCAAATTTATGAGTATCCTTAGCCAGTAGTGTTAAATCACCGATACCATAGTAGCTGGCTCCCGCTTTGAATACATTCAAAAAGGTTAATGCGGCCAGAGTAGTATAACCACCGGCGCTCCCCCCTTTGATAATAAGACGTTCCCGGTCCACCCACCCTTGATTCGCCAAATAATTCGCTGCGGCAGCGCAATCATGGACATCTCGAATCCCCCAGTTCCCAATTAAACGCTCACGATATTTCCGACCATAGCCCGTAGAGCCACTGTAATTCACATCTACAATGGCGAAACCACGGGTAGTCCAATACTGAATGGCCAGGTTGAAATCCCCCGAGCTGTTGCCCGTTGGTCCCCCATGACTCAGAACTATTAGTGGCGGTAGATCCTTTGGACCTGCTTTATAACCTGGGTTGTGGGGAGGATAAAACCAGGCGTGGGTCTTTTCATTGGGTGCTGTTTCAAAACTAATGTGTTGGGCGCTGGAAACGAAGTGTTGCTCTATCTTTGTCTCAGCAGCCTTCCGCAAACTGCTCTGTGTATATGTATCCAGATCTATGGTCACTACTTCACTGGGGTGAGAATCTGTACTGCCTATAAAAGCTATTCGGTTTATTGCACCTCTTACTTGATCAATGGTGGAATACGGTACGTTAATATTTTTAAAAGAGCCCCTCTTAACATCGATTCTTATGAGGTGTGAACCTGAGGTGTCCGTATATGCTGCCACCAAATCACCAGAATTCAATACAGCATAGGTACTCATTCCAAAAACCCACTGGGGAAGCCCAAATTCTGACTGCTTTTCTAGGATGCATTTGATTTCAGAGTCAGAGTAGTGATAAAGGTTCCACCACCCCGTACGGTCAGAAACAAAGTACAAACTCCCATCTGGATCCCAGCATGGTTGAAATATTGATTCCGTAATTCCTCCGGCGATCTCCTGATCCCCTGTAATATCCCCTTCCTTATTCAAGCCAGCGAGATGGAGTTGGGTTCCGTCCCAGGGCATCTTTGGATGGTCCCAGGTGAGAAAGAGTAATTGGGTTCCATCGGGACTAAGCTGGGGGTTGGAATAAAAATCATGCCCCTGGGCTATGATGTGCAATTCTCCTGTGCTGATGGAGACTTTCAGAAGGCAATTTAAAATATTGGTAGAATCTAAATGATTCTCCCCAACAGCATAAAGTAAGTTACGCTCCACATCTCTAATCATATCTGCAAATCGATATGCTGGAGCTTGTGTAAGCTGTCTGGAAACGCCACTCTCCAGCACTTCAACTATTTGTTGGTCTGAGTTGTTTATGTAATAAGTGGCATCTTCCTCACAAAGAAATGCACCTCCCCCATATTCATGTGCTCGGGTCCGTACATCATTTTCAGGCGCGGTAATTTCATGGAGTTCACCATGGGAATAACCCATGAGTGCAGTGCGACCCTTTTCAGCGGGTCGACCCTCTGTCCAATAGATGGATTCCCCACTCATTTGAATTTGTCCAAGCCGTAAGCTATTCTGTACCAGCGACTTCCCAGAGATGGGAGATTTCCATGATCCATAGGGTTTTGTTATCAAAATGATTTCCTAGTCTATACCTTGATAGTTGGAACATTGATATATATCAATTTTCCGAACCAATTTTCCAAAATTTTCAATCGTGATAGTTCTCACCTTTTTCACATCATCGAAATAGGGTGTGATTTTTTTTGACTTAAAGCGATATTCGCGACGATTATCCACCACAAGCAAAGCAGTTCTCCCCTTCAAAACTTCGTCTTTAGGCCATATGTCGAATTGGAGGGCATGTTTTCCGATGATGTCCTGGGCATAGGTTCTTGGTTGATTCGGCAGATAGAATTTCAAGAGTGAACTTGCCTTATAATTGGTGCTAAAGATGAATGGATTTTGCCCTTCATTTTTTAGCGAATCCTGAAGACCTTTTACATCATGGGCAGCTTGCTTCCAACCACTCCATGTATTCCCTTCTCCCAGAGGTACATTTGGGATCGCTACCACGGAGATACCTATCCCGAGAAAGACAATTGACGAGAAAATTCCCATTCGCATGCGATTGAACCTATGGGGATATTGGAAAAGATAATAAATGCCTAAAATGATGAATGACCAGTATGCAGGAGCCAGCCAATTCATTTTAACCAGGCTTCGGAAACTCACGGCGGTAAAGAAGACCGTGGTAACCAGGCCGCTGCTGAGCAAAAGTAATATTTTGTCTTCCAGTCCTGAGAAGAGTCTTCGTCCATAGCGGATTAATGTGGCAAATACGACGACGAATAAATATGGAGATAGTATGAATAACTGTGATCCTAACAGCTCTCCAAAATGCTTCACCTTCCAGTGACCCATCCCTGAAGCTCTCTCTGATCCTTGAAAGGCAAATGATATCCAATCGTGTTGTGCATTCCAGATGAGCACAGGTGAGAATACCACAATAGCAAGCATTACTCCCATATAAGGATGTGGTGTGAGTAACCATTTCCGTTGATGCTTTGAGACTATGGTGAAAAGCAGAACCGAGGGGATTAACATTATTCCAGAATATTTCCCCAGCCAGGCAAGTCCCATAAACAAGCCAGCCACATACCACCATCTGCAGCTGTCAGTTTGAACGAGCTTCCACAGCGCGTAAATAGTTGCGCTCCAGGCAAATAGAAGTGGCGTATCAGGGGTAATGACAAAACCATAAAGTTCGAAAACGATAGAGGCATTAAGAGCGAGTAGGGTCCAAAATGTCTGTCTCGAATTGTTAAACATTTCCTGGATTATTGAAGCCCAGATAATGTTCATTCCCAAATACCACAGTACTGCAGCAAGCTTAATTCCAAAAATGGTTTGGCCAAATATGAGGGTAGTCAGCCAGATACTATAACTGGCCAGAGGAGGGTGATCAAAATATGATAAGGCGAGATCCCTGCTCCAGCTCCAATAGTATGCCTCCTGAGGTGTCAACGGTAAGATCATGGCCAGGATTAACCTGAAGAGCGAAAATCCCAGAATAACCTTCCAGGCACTTGTGGAAATACCCAAATAACTTTCTTTTAGTGTGATCTTATCAGACATGGACCGATTCCTATGCTAATCTGGAGTTGCTTCTGGCCAGAAGATAGGAATACGAAATCGTATGTCGATGATATTGTTTTTTAATGCACTGAAAAAGAAGGGGCAAGAAGAGCGCAGCCGTGGGTCAAGATAGAACGAGCCTAATCGCGACCACTATTGTATTTCAGTCGCTCCACGATGATGTTGCGATTCGATTTGCCCTTGTAGGCTTCCTGGGAAACAATGTCCTTGCGACCAGGATATCCAACTTTGGACAGTGTTGAGAGTTGATCTTCATCTTCATCGTTGGGACAAAATGCGCAGGATTCCCCATCTCCTTCGAGCTCATGAGTGGCAGCGCATGAACTGTGAACTTTATTTTCGCCAGTGAGAATTAAGGCAATACTCATTATGAGCATGGCACTACCGATAATACCGATTGTGAGGAGTAATAACATGGTCAACCTTTCACTTCGTAACCTTCATCGCTCAAGTATACACGGAAACGGTCTCGATGTTCACCCTGGATTTCAATTTTTTCGTTTTTTGTCGTCCCGCCGGCACTTACCAGGTTTTTAAGGGCCTTCGCCAGTGCCTTCATGTCAGGAACGCCCTCCATGTCATACAAAATCGTAGTCGGCTTCCCTTTACGTTTTTCCATACGGAGCCTTACAATCTTATTGCCAGTCACTCGTTTTCTGGTGGTGTGATCCTGGGCTGCATTGAAGCTCCACCCCTCGCCCACACTGATTCGATTTGATTGCTTACGGCTCATATGCCCATAATCTATGACTGACCAGGCTGATTAAAACAAAAAGGTCCCGAATGCATGCAGACAGGACCTCTTCAATCTAACACGTGGCTCGAAGCCAGTCGTTAGAGACTCTTTTGGACTGCGTCTTCCATTTCCTTGATAACTTCAGTATTCAGAATGGAAGCCAGGGTAGGCATACCGATTTCCTGCAACTTGTAGGTCACGCGGACGGAAGGTTTCTCAATATTTATGATGCGTCTCAGATCAATGGGAGTTCCAATAACCACAGCATCACATTCAACCTTGTTTATTGTCGTTTCAAGATCTTTCATCTGCTCCTCTCCATATCCCATGGCTGGCAAAATCTCACCAATATTAGGATATTTCTCGAAGGTTTCAGAAAGCTTCCCAACTGTCCATGGTCTAGGATCCACCAGGCTCACAGCGCCATATTTTTCAGCAGCGACCACACCAGCTCCATACAGCATCTCGCCATGTGTCAGTGTTGGGCCATCTTCCACAACCAAAACATTTTTACCGTAAATCACTTCCTCATCATCTACAGATACGGGTGAGGCAGCATCGACTACGATGGCTTCGGGATTTACAATGCGGATATTCTCACGCACTGTGGAGATGTCATCAATATCAGCGGTATCAATCTTGTTAATAACAATCACATCAGCCATGAGCAAGTTGGTTTCACCAGGATAGTAGGTCAATTCGTGACCAGCTCTATGGGGATCAACTACAGTGATCATGATATCGGGCATATAAAATGGCATATCATTATTACCACCATCCCAGACAATGATATCAGCTTCTTTTTCTGCTTCCCTCAGGATGGCTTCATAATCAACACCAGCGTAGACGACAGTATTGTTCATGATGTGTGGTTCATATTCTTCCATCTCTTCAATGGTACAGTCATGTTTCTTGAGGTCAGCAAGCTCAGCAAAGCGCTGCACTTTCTGCTTCACAAGATCACCATATGGCATGGGATGACGAATGGCCACAACTTTTTTGCCCTGGGCTGTGAGATGGTCACAAACTGCACGTGTGGTCTGGCTCTTACCACAACCGGTCCGGGCAGCACAGATAGCAATCACTGGTTTGGTACTGGGAATCATCGTTGATTTGGCACCCATAAGACGAAAATCCGCACCGGCATAATTCACGATAGCAGCTTTGGACATGACATAATCGTAGGGAAGATCGCTATAAGCAAATACAACTTCATCCACGTCAAGATCGTAAATCAGGTCTTCAAGTTCTTCTTCATCGTGAATTGAAATACCCTCTGGATATAGACTCCCGGCTAATTCAGCGGGATATTTTCTGCCATCAATGTCTGGAATCTGGGTCGCAGTGAAGGCAACTACATCATAGTCTTCGTTGTCCCGGAAGAAAACATTGAAATTATGAAAATCGCGCCCGGCCGCGCCCATGATCAATACTTTAACTCGATCGCTCATTGTATCTCCTTTATCTAATCATTTCTGGATTGAAACAAATTCTACAGCAAGAATCAATGCAAATTTCCCGCCAATTAGTGCGAGTTAGTAAGGCAATTATTATAATCTTATTTATTAAAATATATAGAGAATGTTAGGCTATTTAATGGCCAGTCATTCTTAAAACAATTAATTAGTAATTGTCTTTACTTCCCGGAACATTGGGAAACAACTCTCCTTCTTCGCGATATGAGAAGTTTGCCAACTCTGGATCTTTTTCCAACTCAGTGATTATTTTTGAAATCTCACCTTCCATATATGCAAATTCCATATGTCGATAAAGACGTTTCCGATATTCAGAAGCGCCTGGAAAACCTTTAAGATACCAGCTAAGATGTTTCTTGATATAGTTGGTTGCGCGATAATCACCCATGGCCAGGGACTCAAGGTATAAGTGACGATGGCATAGTTTTACCCGATCAATCAGTCGCACTGCTTCAGATAGAACACCTGTATTGAGGAACTCATTAATCTCCCTGAAAATCCACGGATTGCCCAGTGCTCGCCGGCCAATCATGACTGCATCACAGCCTGTTTCATCAATCATACGTTTGGCATCTTCGGCACTTTTAATGTCGCCGTTCCCAATGAGAGGAATACTTATTGCCTTGCGCGTTTCAGCAATCAAGCTCCAATCTGCCTCTCCTGTATATAATTGCTTGGTGGTGCGGGGGTGCAGGGTGAGTGCCTTAATCCCAGCTGCTTCAAGTGCGGCAGCGGCGACTGGCGCAACAATACAACCATTGTTCCAACCTGATCGAATTTTTGCTGTTACCGGTATAGATACAGCTTCCACAACCGCCCTGGCGACTTCATCCATGAGTGGTAAATCTCTCAGGATGGCAGATCCTGCTCCCCTTTTGGTGACCTTTGGAACAGGACAACCAAAATTTAGATCAATGAGATCAGGTTTGACAATGTCTTCAATATATTTGGCACTTTGAGCCAGGACTTCAGGTGTCTCACCAAAAATCTGAACCCCAATGGGTCGCTCAGACTCTGTAAACTTCATCATATCAAGGGTTTTCTGATTTTCTCTGATGATGCCATTGGCAGAAACAAATTCAGTATAGACGATACCGGCGCCCTGCTCTTTGCACAGCACACGAAAGGGATGACCTGTGACACCCGCCATGGGAGCCAACAGAGCTTTGGATTTTACTTCTATGGGTCCGATCTTAAACATCACGGAACATGATATTCAGCGGGCTCGCTGACAACAAATATATTTTATCTATTTTGGGGAAACCTGGTGGTAGAATGGTTGATAAAATCCTCGCCTCTGCTCAGGATACTTTCCTGGTCACCGGGAAGTTTGGGGTCATTGAGTAAATTCAGGGTGTGTTCTCTCAACCGGCTTATGGCATCAGGCGATCCCTCAGCTTGCCATTGATCTAAAGAATAACCCGGCCAGATCTGGCTATGTTGCTCATGAACATCTCGATAATGTGCCAGAGTCGCTTCAGACATGAGGAAACTTCCTCCCGGTCCAACTGAATCAATATCTTGGAGCAAGTCAGAATCGTCACCTAATACAAAGCCACCAGCAAGTTGCCTCACCTGACGAATGACTTCATTGGCGTACACAACATTAGTCGGTGAAAATGCTTGAGAATCAAAATTACCTCCAACAAATGGTGCCAGTCCAACCCTACCCATGGAACTGGTAAGATGATTCATCCACAATGTACCACCTGCCAATAAATCTGGACCCCACCCTGTCCCGCTGCCAGACGTGCCCGCATGGGGAATATGATAGTGTTCCATCATCTCAGCGCAGGCCAGGTTGACCAGCATGGTTTGAGATGTGTATGCTGAAATCATGTTTTGCATTTCAAAGACAGAAGGCAGACATCCTAAAATGGTGGGGGACCCAGGTTGAATTAATTGAGAGAGCACAAGTCCCGCCAATAATTCAGCATTGAGCATGACCAGGGTTCCATCAGCACTGATGGGAGCAGTAGCCCCAGACATACCATAACTGGAGTAAATGAAGGGTAAACCACGTTCAATGGTGGTAAACATTTTATCACTCGTGTCCTCATTAATGACCAGAGGAGTAATTGGATTAAAATATGGAAGAATAAATGGCTTTTCTGAGAGGTTTCCGTGGAGATGCTCCATCATCTCCAGTGCTTGATCAAATTGCTTGGGCTCAGATATTAAGAGACTGAGTGGCTTTGAGGTATTTGCCATCATCTCCAAAGTAGCTGTTACCTCGCCTAACTGAGAAACATCGTTTTGGATTACCCCCGGGGTTGACACTATATCAAACTGGGAAAGCGTATTCCCCAGCGAAGTGGCAGTTCCAATATGTGCCCTGGTAAAGGGAGCGAGGGTATCGTTTTCTGGATCCTGGAACCATGAGTTGGTAACGCCAATACCATATACTGTCCCAGAACTTTGTTCCTCCCCCAATGAAAATGACAGGTCGCCGTTACGATTGTAAATACGGACATTTGATGGTACAGATTGGAGGGCTTGCTCAACCAATTCGGAAGGTATTCGAATAATATTGTCCTGAAATATCCCACCAATTACTTTTGAGAAAATCCCCCTCGCTCGTTTTGAATCTACCCGTACTCCCGTATGGGATAGCACCTTAAGGGAATCTTGATGGACCCGCATGATTGATTCCTCATTTAGTAAGGAAATCTTGGGTTGAATTCTATTCATTTATTTGAGCCATGGGTTTGAACCGGTTCTGAGATAGTTGAGATTAGCGCTTCTTATTACCTTTGTGCTGCTGGGCTAAGCGTCGTTGTTCTTTGCTGATGGCCTTCCACTTCTTTCTTTCTGCTTGTTCAGCCTGTACATCAGTCTTTCTATCCAGAAATGTGAGTTCTTTTTTTAATTTCATATAATTATTGATTCTTTCCTCGGACAGCTCACCACTTTCCACGGCTGCTACTACGGCGCATCCAGGTTCTGTCTCATGTGAACAATCTGAAAATCGGCAGCCCACTGCAAGTGCTTCAATATCAGCAAAGCTTTTTTCAAGGTTATCATCCCTTTGCCAGAGCTGGAGTTCTCGCATCCCAGGTGTATCAATCAAGACTCCCCCGGTTGGGAGAAAGATCAACTCTCTATGGGTGGTAGTGTGACGCCCCTTGCCATCCTTTTCTCGAACGGAGGCAGTATGAAGAAGCTCATGACCTACAAAGTGATTGATAATCGTGGACTTGCCCACACCTGAGGAGCCCAAGAGAGCGATGGTCTGGCCGGCTGCGATGTATTGGTTCAAGTTTTCCAGACCAATTTGCGCTTTGGCGCTAACAGCGTAGATGGGCACATTCGGGATTCGTAATTGAATAGTTTCCAAGATTGGCTCTGGTAATGCTTCCAGATCAACCTTGGCAAGGATGATTACAGGCTTCGCCCCACTCTCAACCACGAGTGCAACGTATCGTTCCAGACGAGCAGGATTTAAATCAGCGCCAAATGTTGTTACAATCCATACCGTATCCAGGTTAGTGGCCATAACCTGTTCATTTGAGTTTTTCCCTGCAACTTTCCGGGAGAATGTTGATTTTCGTGGCAAAACGCTGCGAATCGTGGCTTTCCCTCTTTCGTCAGTCTCATCCACAATGACCCAATCACCTACTGCCGGTAATTCTGTTTGCTTGAAGGGAGCGTGGAAAAGTCTTCCTGCAGCTTTTGCTGACATCTCAACCTCACCGGTATGAACCTTATATTCGCTGCGATGTTCAGAAATGACCCGGGCGGGGATGCCACGATTTTCCTCAGACTGCGCTAATTTGTCAGCCCAAGTTTCATCCCAACCATAGTCTTCCAAACTCATATATTCACTTTCTTTTGTACGGGTTCATTCATGAAAACCAACAATGGTCTCAATTCTAAGCATACCGAGGTGAAGAGCCAGAGTTAAATGACTTTCCAAAATTCAGAGAGTTTACCCATAATTTTTCCCGGATACCCATTTTCGCGCCTGGTGATACCCCATAACAGCCAGGTTACTAAATGTGTATGTTAATACGATGAGTGCGGGATATTTGACTAGAGCTGGAAAGCCAGAATTCAGCAACAAAGTTCCGAAAATACCTATCATTATGACGTGGATGATATAAACACCGTATGAGTTTTGGTTTAATTGGACCCATAGTTTACTCGGTTTATTGAAATATCTCCAAAAGGTGCCAAGCATAAGATACATCATCGCAAGCAAGGAGAGGTCAAAGCTGAGCCACCAAATGCTTCTGTACATAGGAGTAGTAGAAAAATTTTCCGGGTAGAAGAAAGGGTACAGGCGGGCAAAGATGTGGAGGGTCACTGGTATCCAGGCAATTCCATTGGTGATATTATATAACAATTTCTTGGGCGGATTATTTGTGAACAATCCTTGTTTGAAACTGCCTGCACCCAGTAGAAATGCCATAAAATAAATCAGGAGTCTTTCATTCTCAAAATCAAGGAGTGGGGTTAATGTCCAACTCCGCATTCCCAGCCACCCCCCTATGCTGTAGCTATATACAAATCCAATAAAAAGAACGACCCAGAGCCAGCTTTTAACTGGAATCACAGGTCGTTTGAATTTGGTACTCGAAAAAAGCAGATAGATCACATTAAAAAGAAAGAGCACCGGGAGGAACCATAGCCAATTCTGACTATTGGGGTTGTTGAAGTGAAAGTAATTTGTCCAAACCTCCTGTGGCAACCCCCTCGAGTAAAGAAAAATGACCTTGTATAGGGGAATTAATGTCAGAACAGCGAGAAGCCAGGGCAGTAATAATCTTCTAATTTTACTTTTTAGGAATGCCAAAGGGGTTTTGCTGTTCAGAGATGGCGAAATCAGATAACCTGCGATAAAGAACATGGTTGGCATCACCATGATATCAAATATGATCCCAATTATTCCCACCCACGTAATCGTGGATGGATCATCCACAATCCAGAACGACCCCCATAATCCCGCAGCTTCATACACACCCCCCACATGATAGAGAACCACCAAAAATATCGTAAAAGTCCTCAAATTGTCCAGCCAGTGGAGTCGAGTGGCTTTATTAGCATTGGATGCTTCAGTATTCATGGTAAGTGCTCCCCTTGATCTTGAAGATTGTCTGCAATAAAAAACTACTCCTCATCTCTCATTCTGCCACGATGATAAGCAGACCAGAAGAAAGTAGTTTTAGCCATTTCTTCCACACCAGGGATACTTTCCTGAACCTTGGACTTCTTCTTTATTCTTAGCAGAATTGAGATGGCAATTATCAGTAAAACCAGAAGACCCACTAGGATAGAAATGAGTGAATGGGTCTCAATATAAATTGACATTTCTCAATAGTCCTTCAATAGAACAAATAAACTTGGTGGGGTATAGATTGCTCATTTTGATTATGCCCAGAGGTTATTGCCTTTTTAAAATACCAATTTTCCCATGGACAAGGGTGAGGGATATTTGTCCCTCAAGGAGCTGTTTAGCTACCTCACCAAAGAGATCCTTGCGCCAGCCTTTGGATAGTCTTGTCTCTACTCCCAGGGTCAATTGCTCCAGATCAGATTTAGAAGCAACAAGTTTTGGTGCCACATTATTTTTCGAACATACCTGAGTAAGCAGGGCGCGTAAAAGCACAATTGCATCGCCGTTTATTTCTTCTTCAATAGAAGTATCCTTAACAGGGGGACACTCTGAGATGGGTAACCCTTTGGCCTTTTGGATTCTGGTAAGGATTTCCTCACCGATCCTTCCCTGGGCATTCCCTCCAATTCCTCTAGCACGACCCAAATCCTTCATGTTCTCTGGAGGATTCGAAACGAGATCACGTAAAGCAAGATCCTTGACAACCCATCCACGTGGGATATTCTGGGCTTGAGCCCGGTCCTCCCGCCAAATAACCAATTCGTGGAGAATGGCCATTCGTCGAGGTGTCATATTCCGTAATTTCAATTTCCTTGCCTGAGTTTCAGGGTTGAAATCGAAACGCTTTTTATCTGATAGTTCTAACATTTCCTCGGCCACCCAGCTGGCACGACCCTGCTTTTCAATTTCTCGTTCCAGGCGTTCATATACAGTACAAAGATGCGTCACATCTGCCAGAGCATATTCAACATGATTATCACGAAGGGGTCTTTTTGACCAGTCAACGATTTGTGAACTTTTATCAATTCTGGCCTTGGCAAGGGTTTTCACCAGCTGTGCATAGGAAACTTGATCTCCGAATCCGCAGACCATGGCTGCTATCTGAGTATCAAATACAGGCGTTAATCCCAGATTGAAATCGTTCCAGAGTATCACCAGATCTTGTTCGGCTGCATGAAAGACTTTTACCATTTTGGGGTTTTTAAGGTATTGAATCAGAGGATCAAGATCAATGTCCGCCAGGACATCAATAACGGCAGCATGAGAGCCATGGGCAATTTGAATCAGACAGAGTTGAGGGTAATAGGTTTTTTCAGAAAGAAATTCTGTATCTAGTGACACATATGGAGGCGTCCCCAAATCTGTAATAAATTTGACTAAATCCTGGGTTTTGTTGATCAGCAACTTGTTATTTCTCCTGTTTACTTTCACTCAATGTAGCCAGAAGCATACAATTTTCCGAGAAAGCTCTCACTTTGGCTAGGTATAGATGTGAGCTAGCGTAAGTTTCTTTCATAAATATACCTGAAAGCTGTAAAATGAGGCACTTCCTAAGCATGAATGAAATATTCTTTGACACAGGGACATGTCCGTCTATATTTGCGCGCTTTAGAATGGGAGTATGAAAATGGCAAAACGATGTGATATATGTGGAAAAGGTCCAGTAACGGGCAACAATGTGAGTCACTCACACAAAAAATCTCGTCGCAGATGGTTACCTAACCTGCAACGTGTTCGTGTTTCAGTCGAAGGACAAAACACACATAAAAAAGTTTGCACGAGCTGTATCAAATCAGGAAAAGTTGTAAAAGCTGCCTGATTTTTTCCAATATCAGAAAAATTTAAAAAGCTCCGAGAATCGGGGCTTTTTTTGTACCATTACCTCCCGTTAGAGGTAGATTTTTCCATGTATAATATTCTTCAGCTTATAGTTGCCTCAATATGACCGAAACAGAATTAATCACCACTCAGCCGATTAACTCAATTGCAGCTGACCAAAGCTCTCCAGCTCTGGCGTGTTTTGGGTTATCAAAAAAGTTTAAATCCATACAGGCCTTGGATAATGTGAGTCTCACTGTTCCTCGTGGATCAATTTTTGGGTTTCTAGGACCAAATGGTGCTGGAAAGTCTACACTGATCAGAGTGGTAGCAGGTCTTATAGCCGCAGACAATGGCCACTTTGATATTCTTGGGAAGTCCAGTCTTAAGGGCCATAAGGTCCGTGAAGGGATGAGTACCCTGGTTGACAGAGCGGATTTTTATAAGAATCTCAGTGCCTATCAGAATATGAAAATTCTTGGAAGAATCACTGGTCATGATAGTGATGAACACATTAATAGATTATTAGACCTCCTGGGTTTATATGACCGTCGTAAGGATAAGGTAAAAACTTTTTCCCAGGGCATGAAGCAGCGTCTTGGGTTAGCACAATCGCTTCTCCCTGACCCAAAGCTTCTGGTTCTGGATGAGCCTACCACAGGTCTTGATCCCCAGGGGATGCATGAGATACGCGACTTTATTCTAAAGATTGCAGCAGAGCAGAATGTAACCATATTTTTATCTTCTCATCTGCTCCACGAAGTCGAATTGATCTGTTCAGATATAGCCCTCATTTTTAATGGAAAGCTGGCAGCCCAGGGCTCCATGCAGAACATCTTTCGTGAAATTGATAATGTGACTATTGAGCTAGAAGTTGAGGATTCGAAGACAACTCTTGCGTTTCTGGAGAAGAACGATCTGGTCAGTCAAGTGACACCATTGGCAAATGCTATCAGCATTGAGATCCACTATAATAAGATTCCAGAACTCATTCGACTAATGACCGCTGCTAAGATAAATATATTCTCTGTATCTCAGCGGAATCGCCTGGAAAATTATTTCCTCTCCCTTATGGAGGAAAAATGATACTCCTTAAGCTCACTCGAAATGAACTCTACAAGATTTTCTCCTTAGTTAGATCCTATATCGGCATGATCCTTTTTACAGGTATTGTCCCCCTCATCCTTTGGGGCTATGGCATGGGGACTTCCCACATTGAGGGTCAAATTGAGAGTTCTGTATCAGACATGTTCTTTATTGAAGGCTCTCCCACCAACGGGTATACAGCAGCATATTTCATTATGAATTTCTTTTGGATACATATTCCATTTCTTCTGGCTCTGGTTGGAGGCGATATCTTCGCCGGAGAACATGCCAATGGGACTTTTAGAGTATATGCTACAAGACCAATATCGCGTTTGAGCATATTTTTGTCCAAGGTACTGGCAACAACAATTTACACATTCATTTTTGTGTTTTATTTCGGGATACTGACATTGGGCCTGGGACTGATCTGGCATGGTGGAGGTGATATGCTGGTGTTTCACGATGGGGTTCTCATTCTGGAGTCCAGTGATGCATTGGTAAGGTTCTTTCTTGCCTACTCTTTCTCTTTTGTGAATATGGTTTTGGTAAGTTCAATTGCGATTTTCTTTTCAACTATGGTGAGAAATGCAGTAGGCCCTGTGATTGGGACCATGGCCTTATTCATTTTTATTCTCATGGTTTCGACCTTACCCCTTGAGGTATTCAAGAGTATTCAGCCCTATCTCTTTACCACCTATTTTTCAAATTGGGAGCAAGCTTTTTATGATCCAATTCCATGGGGTGATTTATTCAGGGGGGTTGGACTTGTTTTTTCCAACATCGTCATGTTTCTAGGTATTGCACTTATCATATTCCGTAGAAAGGATATCCTTTCATGAGTCACATATTTAAGATTGTACTAATTACCCTTCTCCTTTGCTCATCTATAGGATTATTTGCCCAGAATTATCCCAGCCAAAAGGAGCTACAAAATTTGATCCTGGGAAACTGGGAGCGCATTGAGGATTATGAAGTAGATATTAAGTTGGAGTTGGACATTCCAGGTTTCCGCATGCCCTCTCGTAATATTCACTACATGTTTAAGGCTCCTGATCTGAGCAAAGTTGAGGTAAAAGGATTCGCAATTGTGCCCAAACAGGGCATACAACCCTTCTTTACTTTTTTACGTGATTCAGTCTCCTTGCAGATTGTAAATGACTCTCTGGTAAATGGAGAGGCATGCTTTGAGGTTACCCTGGAAGACACGTTTATGAATGAGCTGGGGACGATAAACTTTTTTGTAAATCAGAATACTGGAAATATTACTGAAGCCTGGGTGGTTCATGATGGTCGAGAATTTTTTCGTCTCATTTCTGAATATGACCAGGTTGATGGTATCTTTTTACCAACATCAACGTCCATCAAAATGACTTTCCCGCCTGATTTTAAAAATCTCCAGCGTCTAGGTAAAAAACCGACTCAAATGAGAGATTTTGATGCAAGTATGACAGACGAATGGCTGGACGGCTCCATCAAGATCAAATTCAAAAACTATAAAGTTAACCGAGGCATTCCAGACTATATGTTTGAAGATGAAACTGAAGACGCTATCCAGGACTAAAAACCAGATTTTCCCCCTTCATTTTTAGCAAAGAAAGTATCCAATAATTTGGTCGAATTTTCTGGATTTGGGTTGAGTTTCATACCACAGCAAATACATTACTTTGCTTTTAATCTTGAAGGAGAAACTATTGCGAAAAGCAGTTGTAGCATTGGGTGGAAACGCCATCTCTCCACCTGGAGAGGTTGATTCAATTCGAAACCAGTTTAAGCACACTCGAGATAGCCTTGGATCCATAATAGACCTATTAAAGCAGGATATTATTCCTGTTATTACCCATGGCAATGGTCCACAGGTAGGCAATGCTGCACTCCGGACTGAAGAACTTGCTGGATCCATCCCATATTTACCTCTAGGAATCAATGTTGCTGATACAGAGGGTGGCATGGGATATATGATTGAACAATCCCTGATCAACCGTCTCAGATCAGATGGTATTCACAGGCATGTGGTAACACTGATCTCTCAAGTGTTGGTAGATGAAAATGACCCATCCATACAAAACCCAACCAAATATATAGGGACTGAGCTTTCAAAAGAGGCTGCCGAGAACAAAGCTGCCCAATTCGGGTGGAGTATCAAGGAGTTGGGTAATGGTAACTGGAGACGTGTAGTGCCCTCACCTGAGCCTATTGATATCATTAACTCTCAGGTGATAAGTGAACTCATTGAGGCTGGACATATTGTCATCGCTGTAGGTGGTGGTGGTGTCCCGGCCTTTAGAGATATAAATGGTAATCTCGAAGGACTTGATGCAGTCATTGATAAGGACAAGGCTTCTGCCCTACTGGGTACCCAGATTGGTGCCGAGCTATTATACATTTTTACCAATGTTGAAAGAGTCGCCCTGAATTTTGGCAAGGACAATGAGCAATATTTGGCAAAACTCACACTGGCCGATGCAAAACAATATCTGGCTGATGGTCATTTCCCTACTGGCAATATGGGTCCCAAGATTGAGGCCAGCATTAAATTCCTGGAAGGTGGCGGGAAGCAGGTAATTATTACCAGTATTGAAGGCATCAAAAAAGATGCTTCAGGACAAAACGGAACGATTATTACACATTAATTTTTGTAAAATGAATATCTCAAGCACGGTTGAGATTAAAAAATGAGGAAGTAGTACATGAATATTCATGAGTATCAGGCGAAAGAGATCTTTCGAAAATACAATGTCCCCGTTCCCAATGGTGGCGTTGCTTTTTCTGCAGAAGAGGCTTTAAGTGTTGCCAAAACTCTTGACTCAAGTGTCTTTGTAGTCAAGGCTCAGATTCATGCAGGGGGACGCGGTAAGGCTGGCGGTGTGAAAATTGCTAAAAATCTTGACGAAGTCACACTGTATGCCAACGAAATCTTAGGCAAAACACTGGTTACCCATCAAACAGGTCCTGCAGGGAAAACAGTAGGACGTCTGTTGGTTGAGGAAGGTATCGATATTGCCAGGGAACTGTATATGGGAATTGTACTGGATCGGCAAACCGGGCAGTTCGTGTTTATGGTTTCTGAAGAAGGTGGCATGGAAATCGAGAAAGTAGCCTCTGAATCTCCAGAAAAAATCATCAAGGAGTGGATTGAACCTGGTTTAGGTCTACAAGCATTCCAGGCAAGGAAGTTAGCATATGCCCTGGGTCTTGAAGGTGTGCAGGTAAGGGAAGCAGTCAAATTCATGTTCGCGTTATGGGATGCTTTTAACGCATCAGATGCATCCCTGGTAGAAATAAATCCTCTTGTTGTTACTGGCGGTGGTCATGTCATGGCACTGGATGCCAAAATGAATTTTGACGACAATGCACTTTACCGACATGCAGATATACTTGAGTATCGTGATCTCAGTGAAGAAGAGCCCTCAGAGGTTGAAGCCTCTAGCTATAACCTGAACTACATCAAGTTAGATGGAAATGTAGGCTGCATGGTGAATGGTGCTGGCCTGGCTATGGGTACCATGGACATTATTAAACTATACGGCGGAGAGCCTGCGAATTTTCTAGATGTTGGTGGCGTTGCCAATCCTGACACAGTGTCCAATGGCTTCAGGATCATCATGAGTGACTCTAATGTTAAAGCCGTACTGATCAATATTTTTGGTGGTATAGTGAGATGTGATCGCGTGGCTATGGGTATCATTCTGGCACTTGAAAAAGTGAAGGTGAATGTTCCCATTGTTGTGAGGTTAGCAGGAACAAACGCAGAAGAGGGCGCAAGGCTTCTGGCTAATTCAGATATTGATTTTATTGTAGCCACCAGTCTGGCTGATGCTGCTGAAAAAGTTACCGCAGCAATCAAGGAGTAGACCCATGATTTTAGTAAATAATAATACAAAACTGGTTGTTCAGGGTATTACTGGAAGCGAAGGCTCCTTTCATACTGAACAAATGCTCGAATATGGAACCAAAGTGGTTGCAGGTGTCACGCCAGGAAAAGGTGGACAAACTACTGACACTGGAGTCCCAATTTTTAATACAGTTCAAGAATCAAAAGACAAGGCGCAAGCCAATACCTCTGTCATTTTCGTTCCTCCTCCCTTTGCCGCAGATGCTATCATGGAAGCTGTGGATGCAGAATTGGATTTGGTCATCTGTATTACAGAGGGTATCCCGACAGCTGATATGGTCAAGGTTCATGCTTATATGGCTGGCAAAAAAACTCGCATGGTTGGTCCAAATTGCCCTGGTGTCATTTCACCTGGAGCTGGAAAAATTGGAATTATGCCCGGTTTTATTCATCAGCAGGGCAAGGTGGGTGTCATCTCAAGAAGTGGTACCCTCACCTACGAAGCAGTGCATCAATTAAGCTCCCGAGGTATTGGTCAATCCACTTGTATTGGTATAGGTGGTGACCCCATCATCGGTTCTAACTTTATTGATTTACTGAACCTCTTCAATGAAGACGATGGTACAGATGCTGTGGTTATGATTGGGGAAATTGGCGGAACTGCTGAAGAGGAGGCCGCTGAATGGGCACAAAAGAACTTCACCAAACCTATTGTAGCATTTATTGCTGGCACCACAGCTCCTCCAGGACGCCGCATGGGCCACGCCGGTGCAATTATTTCTGGGGGCAAGGGAACTGCAGCAGATAAGATCGCAGCTCTTAAGGCCGCAGGTATTGCAGTTTCTGAAAGTCCTGCAGGCATTGGTGAATTAATGGAAAAAATATTAAAGAAGTAGTCAAATTAACACGCTATAGGAGTAAAGATTTTGGGTAACAAAACATTCGCAATGATCAAACCCGATGCAGTAGCATCAGGTAAATTAGGCAAAGTTATCGATGCCACATTACAGGCTGGTTTTTCAATAAAAGGGGGTCGACTCACCCTGATTACACGTGCACAGGCAGAAGCATTTTATGCTGTTCACCGAGAACGTCCCTTTTATGGTGAACTTGTGGACTTCATGTCCTCAGGTCCAACATTTGTAATGGCCCTGGAAAAAGACAACGCTGTTCAGGCGTGGAGAGACACAATTGGAGCCACCGATCCAGCTGAAGCTGCAGAAGGTACAATTCGTAAAATGTACGCCGAGAACAAGGGCAGAAATGCAGTTCACGGATCTGACTCAGATGAGAATGCTGAGAAAGAGATTGCATTTTTCTTTAGTGGGGCTGAAATTATCG
>JABMOS010000048.1 GCA_013203185.1 Fidelibacterota bacterium
GGAAATGGGAACTAAAACATTTACAGGTGAATTTCGTTATTCAATCGATGGAAAAGGTCGAGTGAATATTCCTGCGAAATTTCGCAAAGCGTTACCGGATACAAGTGAGGACACCTTCGTGGTTACACGAGGTGAGGAAGAGAATATCGCAGTTTACTCACTTGACAAATGGCGCGAGAAGGAACAAGAGTTACTTACACTTTCTTCTAAACTTCGAGCACATAGAGCCTACAAGAGGCAGGCCACTCGATTTGCCACTCCCCTGAAATTCGATAGCCAGGGTCGCGTTGCGATACCGGCAAACCTTCTGGAACATGCTGGGGTTGATAAAGAAGTCGTGATTATTGGGATGATCGACGAAATCGAAATCTGGGATCCAGATATTCTTAAACGCTATGAGGAAACTGAGTTCCAACTTGATGCTGAGGACATAGAAGCCATTGATAAGTACACTAGATCATCGTGAATCAGTTAAGTCAGCCGAAATTTCGTCACACGCCAGTACTGGTGGACGAGGTTTGCGAGTTGATGATAAACGATCGGTCTGGAGTATATATAGATGGCACCTTCGGCTTAGGCGGGCACTCCAAAGCAATATCCTTACTGTTAAATGCTGATGCTACCCTGATCGGTATCGATCAGGACGAAACAGCCCTCGCACAATTCGACCCTTCCCTAATTAAGCAAAAGCTGCACTTGACGTGCACAAACTTTGAGAATTTGGATCAGGTGCTAGCTGACCTGAATGTAACGAAAGTCCATGGAATCCTTCTGGATCTGGGACTGAACTCCTTTTCCCTGGATGATCCAGAAAGAGGGTTCGCCTTTAGTCTTGATGGTCCCCTGGACATGCGTTTTGACCGTTCAAATGAGCTTACTGCCGAAACGGTGATCAATGAATACTCGCAGGAACAGCTAGCAGATATCATGTATCGCTTCGGAGAGGAAAGGAATAGTCGCAGGATAGCGCGGAAAATTGTGGACATGAGAACCAATAAGAGACTGACAGTGATTGATGAGCTCCGCGAGGCGGTGGCTGGCTGTGTCGATCCACGGTTTCGAAACAAATCATTTGCCCGTGTATTCCAGGCATTCAGAATTGAAGTCAATCGCGAAATGGAAGTTCTGGAGGCCGTTCTAAATATAGCCGTACAAGTACTGGCCCCTGGCGGTCGTCTCGCTGTTATCTCCTATCATTCTCTTGAGGATCGCATGGTGAAAAACCACTTCCGCGACTTGTCACAGGATATTCCACGACAACCGGGCATGCATGATAGCGAAGTTAAGGTTCCTCTACTGAAACGCATCAGTGGAAAGCCTGTTATAGCCAGCAAGGAAGAAGCTCAGTCAAACCCCCGTGCCAGAAGCGCGAAACTGCGTGTTGCTGAAAGGACGTCCCATGCGACAGTCTGAAACACGCAATGAAATCCTTAAAACTATTCTTTATATAGGGATGATACCCGTCGTAGCAGGTCTCCTCTTTCTATATATATGGCTTGGTGAAGAAGTCAGGTCAGGGGAATTGAAGCTAGATTCACTGCGAACCCGCGAAATCAAATTACGCGGAGAATACAACCTTGTTCAGAGTGAAAGAAACCGTCTCCACCGCCCCGATAAGCTTTCAAAACTTGCCCGAGAAAAGCTGGGGCTCATCCAACCCGACCCTGAAACACGGGAAGTCAGGGTAACACTCAAATGAGTATGACCTATAACAAATTTCGCGGTCGTTATCTCTTTGTTGTAGTGACTTCCATCGTCGTCTGGGCCGCCCTAGTCTTGAAGATGTTCTACATCCAGGTGATCGATCCAAACAATCTTGGCGCGGCACTTCAGTCACAATTCGAGGATAAGGTAGCCATCTCTCCCCTACGTGGGAATTTTTACGATAGAAATGGTAAAAAGCTCACCGATAATATTGAGCATTTCACATTTGCGGCTCACCCCGCTAAAGTGAAGGACAAAGATGCAGTCGCCAGGTTGTTCAGTAAAGCCTTCAATAAGTCGACACGCTATTACCTGAATAAACTGAAAACTAAAAAATCATTTGTTTATCTTGAGAAAGATGTGAATCCCCACTTGGGTCGAGAATTAAGTCAGAGCCCTCTCCCCACTGGTGTTCAAGTTCAATCAAATGTAAGACGCTATTATCCCTATGGTGATGTTGCAGCACCACTGATAGGCTTTGTTGGAACTGAGAACCATGGGTTGTCCGGCCTGGAAGACTACTATGATCACCAACTGGCAGGGATAGATGGCTGGCGGGAACTTGGCTCAGATGGTCATGGCAATACCAGAATCAGGGGCGGTTTTAGAGAACAAAAGCCTATCAATGGAGACGATTGCTTTCTTACCATTGATGTAGACATCCAAATAATCATTGAAGAAGAATTGCGCGACGCAGTTGAGCGGCACAATGCTGATAAGGCGGAGGCAATCCTTGTCGATCCAAGTACAGGCGAAGTTCTAGCCCTGGCAAGCATACCAACCTTTAATCCAAATTCACGGGCCAAAATCACCGAGGCATCATTGATTGCTCATCCAATTATGTCAGCCTTTGAACCCGGCTCTACATTTAAAGTGGTGGGCGCCACGGCGCTACTTGAGGATAATAAGGTTCATCCCATGGACATCTTCGATTGCGAGGGTGGTGAATTCACTATTCATGGGATAGATGTGAAAGATTGGAAATCCTTTGACCAGCTAACCTTCGCTGAAGTCCTGCAGAATTCATCCAACATTGGAATTATCAAGGCAGTAGAAGCCCTTGATGAATCCAAGATGTTCAATACAGCCAGAAAATTTGGGTTTAGCGAGAAAAGTGGTATTCAATTCCCCTATGAAAGCAGTGGTTCTCTAAAAAACAACAAGCTCTGGTCCGATCTATCGAAATCTGAAATTGCTATTGGCTATGAAGTATCTGTGACCACTCTGCAAATGGCCATGGCCTATTCTGCCATCGGAAATGGCGGAGTTCTTATGAAACCTCAGCTCATTCAAAAACTTAAAACCCCCCAGGGTCACGAGCAAATAATCGATCATATCGATGCGTTGCGACGTGTGGCTTCAGAAAAGACCATGAACACCATGTCAGGCATCCTGGAGAAGGCAGTGTCTCAAGGTACGGGCCACAAAGCATTCCTCCCTAACCTGAGGATTGCAGGTAAAACTGGCACAGCTAAAAAATTAAAAGATGGTAAATACGTCAGCGAGTATGTCGCTTCCTTTGCCAGTTATTATCCCTCGAATGATCCTGAATATACGTTGATCGTTACTGTAGACCATCCCAGAAAAGGTGGATACACAGGTGGAATGGTAGCAGCCCCAATTGCCAAGGAAATTTACCGTCGTATATATAATCTTACTGGACGCGATGCTGATCCTATTCTCCAGGCCTCTGCGCCACGCGATAGAGATGAAAGCGAAAATAAAGCGCCCCGATCCCTTCAGGGTCAACTACTGAGCTCCTCTCTCCCAGTCATGAAAGCCAGCACTGCTGAGATCACCATGCCTGACTTAAAGGGGATGAGTTTGAAGATGAGTCTTTCAGGACTCTATGCCATGGGTCTCAAGCCAGTGCCTCACGGCAGTGGGCGGGTCATCAGGCAGGTGCCAGCTCCAGGAAAAACACTTAAAGCAGGCCAATCTGTAGAAATTTATTTGGGTGAATAATGGAACTAAATAAAATCATTCATCAAGTCCCGGAAATTATTGAAATTAAAGGTAAACAGGATACCAAGGTCACTGGCATCAGCTATGATTCCAGACAGGTTCAAGCAGGACATCTTTTTATAGCAGTACGCGGTCTCATTACAGATGGTCATGATTTCATATACAACGCTATTGAACGTGGAGCCCAGGTCATCGTGTATGACCGGCCTGATTTTATCATCCCAGAAGATATATCTGGAATCTTGGTTAAAGATTCCAGATTAGCCTTGCCAGTCATCGCTTCCACCTATTTTGGTCACCCTGAAGATGGTTTGAAGCTCGTGGCAATCACTGGAACCAATGGTAAAACCACGACAAATTACTTTGTTCAGCACCTCCTCAATCAAAGTGGCTCATTGGCTGGTCGCATCGGTACCACAGGTGCAAAGATGGATGGGCTGGACATTGACCTCATGCATACCACTCCAGAATCTGCTGACCTATACGAAATTCTTGCAGAATTTGTTGCTCACGGGGCAAAAGCAGTAACCCTGGAAGTTTCCTCCCACGCCCTTTCACAAAATCGAGTTGATGGACTTACCTTTGATGTTGCAGTATATACAAACCTTACACAGGATCATCTAGACTACCATGGCTCCCTTGAAGATTACCTGGCAGCAAAGCAGCTGCTCTTTAAGGGCCTGACTAAGGAATCTGTAGCTGTAGTTAATGTCGACGATCCTTATGCAGAAAGAATCATAGAGGTCTGTGTAGCAAAAATTATCCGATATGGCTATAATTCAATTGCAGAATACCAAATTCTGGATCACTCAATCAACCGCCATGGCGTCGAACTCACCCTGGATACACCCTATGGGCAAAGAGTTGTACAAGTAAATACCGTAGGGACTTTCAACTATTATAATTTTCTGGCGGCCTATGCAGCTGCCATCGAGTTGGAATGTGATATTGAGAAGGTTGAACTATCTGCTAAAACCCTTCCCCTGGTACCTGGTCGTTTAGAAAAGATTACACATCGTGCACCCTTCCAAGTCTTTGTGGACTATGCCCATACTCCTGACGCATTAGAAACAGTGCTTACCACCCTGGCTGAATCCTATCCGAAGCACCGTCTCATTGCTGTTTTTGGCTGTGGTGGGGACCGGGACAAGGGTAAACGCCCAATCATGGGTGAAATTGCCACTCGCCTCTCTAGCAAAGCCTTTATAACTGATGATAATCCACGAACAGAAGCGCCTCTAAATATTATCCAGGAAATTATTGCTGGTTGTGGCGATCGGTCAAATTATACCGTCATTCAAGACCGATCAAAGGCCATAAACGCCGCCTTACTGGAAGCAAAGCCTGGCGATATCGTCGCTGTATTGGGCAAGGGACATGAACCCTATCAAGAAATCATGGGTGAGCGTAAACCTTATAGTGATATGACAATTGTAGATCAATTCATGGAGCAGCATGGCTATTCTGCCTAATACCATTACTTCGCTCCCTGATATAAGTATTAAGGGGGCTATCCTGTCCCCTATAACCGGTGTCAGTATTGATACTCGAAGCTTAAATGCCGGAGACCTCTTCGTAGCATTTATCGGTTCCCAAGTGGATGGTCATGACTTTATCCCAAAAGCCATTTCCCGTGGCGCTTCAGCAGTTATGGCCTCCACTTCATGGGACGGATGTGAAGAGTGGGAAGCTTCCATCCCTCTGATAA
>JABMOS010000049.1 GCA_013203185.1 Fidelibacterota bacterium
ATTATACAGGATTAGGAGGTAATACCGGATGGTTGCGTGGTTTTATAACGGTGGGCCCTTTATGTGGCCAATTCTTGGGGTTTTTATTTTTGGACTCGTATTTGTTGTTGAGCGTTTAATCAGCTTGATGAAGACAACGATGCAAACCAAATCTTTTTTGAAACAGATTGATGTTACTATAAAAGAACAGGGTGTTGAAGCAGCGATGGAAGTTTGTCGCTCAACGCCAGGTTCAGTGCCATTAATCTATCTTGCAGGTCTTTCCAGGGCAGATCGCGGTACCCTCGCAGTTGAAAAAGCTATTGAAAGTGCTGGCTCAATCGAAATGTCATTCCTCGAGAATAACATGATCTGGTTGTCCACAGTAGTATCATTGGCACCTATGCTTGGATTTACAGGAACTGTTTATGGTATGGTGCAGGCCTTTGATTCAATTGCAGCTGCAAATGATATTCAACCCGCCCTTGTGGCTGTTGGTATCTCCATGGCATTGTTGACCACACTCTTCGGTTTAGTTGTTGCTATGATCATTCAGTTCGCTCAGAATGTTTTCACATTCATGATTGACAAATTGATCATTAAAATGGAAGAGTCTTCCCTGGATCTTATCGATACTATCGAGAACTTGGAGAAGAAATAATAACACCATAACCGGGGTTAGCTGATACTATGCTAGTAAAGAAAAAAAGAAATAAAAGTGGTGGTGAAATACCCACAGCATCCCTTCCGGATATTGTGTTCATGCTGCTGCTCTTTTTCCTGGTGACCACGACCATTGACATGGACAAAGGTCTGGGTATGGTGCTTCCAGAAAAAGGTAATACCACTGAAGTAAACCCAAAGAATATTACAAATATTCTGGTGAATGCTTCTGGTAAGATTGCAATAAGCCACGAAGGAGACATTGAGGTTATTGATGTTCGTGAGTTAAAGCATTATGCAAAGAGGTCCCTGGCAACCAACGACAAGATGATTTTTTCTGTCAAGACGGCCGCAACCAGCAAGTACAAAGACTACATTGAGGTGATTGACCAACTTAAGCAGGCCAGTGCCACTCGTATTTCTATTGCGGACCCGGAGAGTTAGATCATGCGATTAAAAAGAAAAATGAAAATTGAAGCTGGGATTCCAACATCCTCCCTTCCTGATATCATCTTCATGTTGCTGATTTTCTTTATGGTGGTTACAGTTCTGCGTGAGTTTCAGGGGTTAAAATTGATCCTTCCTGAAGCTAAAAAAATTGCCAAGCTGGAAGGTAATAAGCACGTTTCTCACATCTGGGCTACATCTGAAGGAACCATTTCCATTGATGACCAGATTGTGACTATGGGAAAAATTAGAACCATCATGTATGAAAAGATTCTCGCTGATCCTCAGTTAACATCTTCATTGAAGGCTGATAGAAATACTGAGATGGAGATTATCACAGACATACACCAGGAACTTCGTGAAGCAAACGCGCTAAAATTGAACTATTCAGCAAAACCGAGGGAGTAGGATTATGATAGAACAACAATATCCGCATATCTCGGTTAAACTGCAGCACAGGAAGTATCTTGAAATTGGTGCCATCGTTGTGCTGCTGCTGTTCACCATGGTTCTTTATGCAATTCCAAAGTTCGAAACAGAGGAACTTGAAGAAGTAGCTTATGTAGCGCCAATTGAGAACATTGAGATTCCACCAGAAACTCAGCAGTTTGATAAGCCACCACCACCTGCACGTCCCTCCATTCCAATTGAATCTGAAGATGAGGAAATCGATGAAGATTTCACCATTGAGGAAACGGATTTGGAAGACTTTGAAATTTTGGACGAGCCACCACCACCACCTGAAAGCAACGTGATTTTCATCGCTTATGATGAACCACCAGAGCCCATAGGTGGTTATGGAGCTATCCAGCAGGCCGTTGTTTATCCTGAGATTGCCAGGGAAGCAGGCATTGAAGGGACTGTTATTGTGCAGGCCACAATTGGTAAAGATGGCCGTGTTAAGGAAACTATTATTCTCAAGGGAATTCCCAAGACAGGTCTGGACGAAGCAGCCATGGATGCTATCAAAACCATCAAATGGAAACCAGCTTATCAGCGTGATAAACCGGTAACCGTTAGAATCTCTGTACCCGTGGTATTCCGTCTCAAAAACGGTTAAAAACCAACATCCTAGTATTACTAAAAGGCCGGATTTTCATCCGGCCTTTTTTTTATTCTCAATGTATTCTGATGGCCGATAGAGTAGATTCCCAATATGGATAGATCGCTCTTTTGTCTTGCCCTGGGGGATGAATAAATTGAATTCTACTCCCCAGAATTCCCACATTTCCAGGTAGTTAATCCATCAATAAAACCACTTGATTATGGCCAAAACCAGGAGTTACATTACTCATGGGTCGAAAAATCGACTCATGGTTCGATATATTTGAAATGAGAATAAATAATACGAGGCAGAACGAGGAGTTGGAAGTAGATACAAGAACTTTAACGATCTGGAGGTGAAAGATGTTGACTCAGTATCCATGGGTTTCGGTAAAAAATCAAGAACGCAAACACATTGAAATAGGCGCAATGGTTACACTTTTGGCTGCCACTGTCTCCTTCTATACTATTCCTGACTTTAGTGACAGAGTAATCACAGAGCGCCCATACGAGCCACCGCCAGTTGAAGTTGTTCATATTCCAGCAACCATTCAACCCCCTGAGGCTGTAAAGCCATTGCGGCCAACCATGGTGGTAGAGTCAGAGACTGAAGATATTGATGATTTCGTAGATGATATCATCATAGGTACCACACCACCGATTGATCTCACACCACCAGCACCACCAGATATACCACCAGTTGATTTTTGGGCTGCGGAAGAAAAACCTTTTCCCATAGGCGGATGGGGCGTAATCAATAGGAGTGTGGTATATCCACCGATAGCGATTGAAGCCCGACAAGAGGGCAAGGTGGTTATAAAGGTTGTCATTGGGAAAGATGGAATTGTTAAGGAGGCCTATGTATTGAGTGGAATACCAGGTTCTGGCCTCGACGAAGCTGCACTGACAGCCGTTCTCAACACAACTTTCAATCCTGCTTACCAGAGAGATAAACCTGTAGAGGTCTCCATGGCCATACCAGTCGATTTTAGACTAAGATAACTCCGTGATATGACAATAGAAAAAGCAGCCAGATGTTCTGGCTGCTTTTTTTTGGCTCCAACACCAAATGAATGAGGCAATGCATGTTTAAGCTCAAGGGGGCCTACAACCGGGTCAATTCGGTAGATGGCCCAAAGAAAGCATTTTGCCAAGAACCCCAACCAAAACAGGATAAAAATAGTCATGGTATGACAGAATAAATATTTTAAGTTTAAAGGAAATATAAGGTTAAGAGGTGTGAATATGCGTGAAATTAGAACTGAAATTGAAATTAATGCCCCCCAAACTGAGGTTTGGGATATCCTCATGGCTTTTGATCAGTGGTCAGATTGGAACCCAACTGTTAATCAGGCAAGTGGTACAGCTTCCCTTGGGTCCAAAGTCAGAATCACCATGGCTGGTCCTGAAGGAAAGAATGGCCAAAAATATTCAGCTGATATTACCACTTTTGAAGCTCCCCGATCTTTTCGTTGGAGAGCTGTGATGCTGGCTGGATTTCTTATGACCAACGACCGAAGCTTTGAGCTGGAACCTGCAGGTGAGGGTACAAAGCTTGTCAATACGGAGCATTTCTCAGGACTGTTGGTTTCCCTGCTCTGGAGCAAGTTGGAAAATTTTGTGCCTGATTCACTGAAAGCTATGAATGAGGCCCTGAAAGCCAAAGTAGAGCAAGTCTAAGTTGCCCTCAATCAGGCGATAAAACGGGATAGGTTTGCGTTCTCATGTTACCCGAGAATGCTATGTTATCATCTAGCCTGAACGATTCCAGGCAGGCCAATACAATGCTATCAGATGAAAAAGATCCTTCGCAGCGTCTTAAATGCCGCCCAGCTTAGGCATCAGGATAGTGGCAAAACTCAATACAAAGAAAAATCCACACATATCAGTCACCGTTGTCAACAGGGGGCTGGACACCAGGGCGGGATCCAATTTCAGGCGTTTGAGGATCAATGGTAGCATACCACCCAGCATGACAGATACCAGGGTATTGGCTGCCAGAGCCCCACCAACCACCAATCCTAGCCAGAGGTTGCCCTTCCAGATAATTGCAACGAAGGATAAAAGCAGACCCAAGACCAGGCCATTAATGATACCAACCTTAAGTTCCTTGAATAATACCCAGAGCAGTTCACCCGGACGCACCAAACCAAGAGCCAACTCCCGCATGGACACAGCGACAGCCTGATTTCCAGAACATCCACTCATATCGCTGACCATGGGTAGGAACACTGCCAGAGCAATAACTGCCGCAAGCGTGTCCTGGTACATGGCAATTACACTGGCTGCCATGATGTTCAATACAATATTCAGGCTTAGCCATGAAAGGCGTCTGCCTGATCGACTCAAGAGGGGCATGGTTCTGAACTCTTCTCCACCAATGATTCCACTTACTTTTAGAAATGCCCGAGTCTTCTGTTTACTCACCGCTTCTTCAATGGCTGCGGGGTGAACAACGCCAACCAAACGCTGTTTGTCATCAACAACAGGTACACCGAAAAAGTGATGCTGCTCAAAGAACTCATGCAGGTCTCTCAATGTGGCTTGATCCGAAACACTAAGAGGATTACTGAGCATAATATCTTTAAGCAGCGTCTTCCGGGCAGGGAAGAGCAAATCGTTAATTCGTACAACTCCCACCAGCTTTCGATCACGATCCACGACATAAAAATATTGAACGGAGTAGTTAACGTATTCTCCGCGATTTTCCTGCAAGTCATCGAGAACATTCTGGATGGTGGCATTTGTCTTGAATGCCAGAAATTCCCCGACCATAAGTCCGCCAGCACAATCTTTTTTGTAATCCATCAATATCCGGGCTTCTTTAGCCTCACGACGATGCATCTTTGATAGAATGGCCTGCCTCGTCTCCTCATCCATCTCACTTAGAAGATCGGCCTGGTGATCGCTGGGCATCTCCTTGATGATGGCTGCTGCCCGCTCCGAAGTCATCTCCTCCACCAGGTCGGCAGCCTGGGTATCAGAAATCTCTTCGATAATTTCAGCAGCATCTTCTGGACTGAGGAGATTGAACAGCAGCGTGCGTTCAGTCTCTGAAAGTCTTGAAATTGCTCGGGCAGTTTCTGAAGGGGTCAGTGATTCAATCCAATCTGATACAGTGCGTGCATTCCCCAAAAGTAGAAGCTCAGATAGGGTGTGGGCTGGTGTCATCAACTCATTCATTATATCCTCAGTGTGTAGCTATTTGCCTTTCCCCCGTCTGTAGCTGGGGCAGGTGGATTCTCTGAAGTGTACATCTCCAGGGTATTATCTTAATGAGATTTCCCCTACTGTCATACATTCTTTTATAGTGGTGGGTGGGCTTCCATGTTCAGTAACAATCTGGGAAATTTTGTCCCAGACACTCTAATATCCATGAATGAAGCGTTGAAAGCTAAAACCAAATTACTTTAGACCCAGTATTTCTCATTTTTTTAGCAACCATATGTTTTCATTGGCAACCTTTGTTCCTCTTAACCCACCGGGCAGGGGATAAGATTCGAGAAGTTTTAAATCGTAGGTTTCATTATAATGCGAATTTATTTCAGCTGCATCTAATGAAAAGGGAGGTCCGGTTTTCATGCTCTGATCGTATTCAAAGGTAATCACCAGTTGCGGGGCTGATTCTGAGATCTGTATTAAATGCTTGGTATATTTTATCCGTAAATCTCTCGGCAAGGCCACAAGGGCAGCACGATCGTATATTGCATTCACTTCACCGAGGACTTCTCGCGATAAGTCAAAAACATCTCCGTTATAAATTCTTATATTTTTGCCACTATAGCATATGAACTTACCATTTTCTGAAATTGATGGTTCTATACCAAGCTCTTGAAACAACTGATCAATGGCAAGCTGACTTACCTCAACTCCCATTACTTGATATCCCTGTGAAAGTAGCCAGGCGATGTCCAGCGTTTTACCACATAAGGGCAAAAAGACACGACTGTCTGGAATAAGATTTAGCTTCGTAAAGTACTTAACCAACTGTGGGTGTGGCGTACCCTTGTGAAAGCCAATATTGTTCGTTTCCCAGGCTTGTTTCCATGATTCTATATTCATATAGTTTCCCGAAGAGTTTTTCCGAGAGGACTAAGCCCCTGCTTTTGTCTTTACGGCTTGCTGCACTTGGAGCAGAAATTTGTCTACTGGAACCCGGTGTACTCTGGCAGCCCATTTCACGGTGATCACTTTGGTCAGAAGTTTACGGAGTGAATATCCACCAACCCGTTTGACACCAAAAATCTCCATCACATCGGCGATGTCTCCATACTCCTTCAAAATGTCAGATACACGCGTGTCTTGTGTGATTTCCATATTTCAATCTCCTGCATATATGTTAAGCGGTTAAGAGCAATAAAGTGGTGAACCATAATATCCACTAGTAATCTGGATGGACAAAACGACTCACTGTTGAAAAAAATGGGGTTAACTAAAATCCAGGTATATCCGCTTTCTCATGGTGGAGTGGAATACCATTATCATAGTCGATTCGTTGAGGCTCCGATTGCATTAACCCCGGGAATTGATTATACAGACTTTTGGCAAAGAGATGATCGAGATGCTCGTTGCTTTCAGGACTCCAGCCCATAACACGCTCCCAGATTTCAGCTGATTCCATACAGAAATAAATAAACAGATCATCACCACCATAATAACGCAGAGAGTTATATACCGTTCGGTACATTTCCAGACGCAGGGGTTTTGGATATCGCATTTTCCCATCCATCCCACGAATCAACTCAGCAAACATGATCTTGGATTTAGGGAACTTCTCCAGAACCTTGTCCTTCATTTCTGGCGGGAAACGCAAGGATCCAATTGATATCCAGGCGACGTTTTTGGGCTCCACCACTTCAAACAACTGACGGATCAAATCAGGATAGCTTTGCTTCCACTCTTCATGGAAGAGCAGGGGGTCGAAATGAAAGCCAATCTTATAGCCCTTTTCCTGAACTTGTCGCATCGCCTCGAGGCGCTCGTTCAGCGAAGCAGCCTTGTGCTCTTCAGCGTCAATAATAACCTGGGGATTCACTGACCAGGAAACCACGGTGTGACCTTTGTGGTCCAACTCCAGAAGGTTCTCAATCCGATTGGACTTGGTCTTCAGTTCCAGGAGCACATTGGGCAATTCGGCAAAGTATTCAATAACATCTTTTGAATACTCAGAGGAGGAGTCAAAGGCCAGACTATCAGACAATTCCCCTGTTCCAATACGGAAAAATCGGTTAGGCTGTGTAGCAATCTTGTCTTTTACCTCAGTCAGCAGTTTTTCTGTATTGGCATAGACAGTGGTTACTGGATTATTCAAATAGAATTGCAGAATGCAGTAAGTACAATCAATGGGACAATTGCTGGTCTGATTGATAACATGGTAATTGCAGCAGCGGTAGGTTCTATCTGTGCCAGGACACTGCTTGACTGTATGACCCTGTTTCTCAGTGAGCAGGATATCACGCTTGGCAGGTGTTGATTCCTGGTTAAACATATTTTCTTTATCAGCTTCAGTGACCTCTTGTTGGATTACCGTAGCCTGGGGATTGTTATCTATATATCGTTGGACTAATTCCTGATCAGCAACTTTCTGATCAACAATGATCCGAGTTATTTTTGGTTCTTTCATAGGACCTTATATATGTTTGAATATGTTCTTAAAAGCTGGTGAATTTAGCTTTTCCAGTGAATGCTCAAGATCTTCTTCATCCTTCGCATGGAAAGCAATTTGGACACCCTGTTGTTCAAAATAGGGATCCCATTTTACTTTCATGGAATCAGGGAGTTGTGCAGCTTCCAGGGTTTCACTTAGATCCACACCAGCTTGATTTAGGGAGGGGAAACGTGCCTTGTTAATTTTTTCGCGGATTTCCAGCACGGCGAGGCGATTGTCTTCGTAAGGTGTATCTGCCATTTCCCAGAGACCCATTTCCTCAGCTTTGGTCTTGAAATCAACATCGTCATTTTTGCTCATTTCCCAGACATTCTGGATGATCTCAGCAGTCATATTGATCCCAATTTTAAGATTTGTAATAAATCGCTCGACCCATTCGAGATGCCCTTCAGCCCGTTGGAAAATCAAAGCTCTTTTGAGACTTAGATCCTTATCAATGATAAAGGTCTGGAGTGAATTGGGCAATTTTAAGAGAAACAGAACCTGATCGATGAGCTTCTCTCTGGGAGCAAGCTCCAGGGCAGGTAAAATTCGTCCAGCCAGAATGGGACGGGGGACACCCAGATCAATTGCTGCTCTGGTGAGGAGCGCTTTATCCATGAGATTCATGGGGCTATAGTATTCAATAACCAGCTGGATCAATTCCAGGGTGCTATCAGTATCTTCAATGAGATAGACTGGGACGGTAGGTTTTCCTGCTTCCTGATCAGCCTGAAAACGATGTATATCTCCAACAATCTTGATGCAGGATGTGGATTGATAGGCCAATATTGGTCTGGAAAGTTTACCCTGTTTGAAATCGTCACGCTGATAGGGTAAGGCAGAAAAGCTCGAATGTATGGTGGGACCGACGGTTGTCAGTTCTTTAACTGTGATCTTCATAGTCACCAATATGTCAGGAATTAATAGAAATCAAATAGCTTTCATTGAAGGGACGTGTCTTCTATGAGTTGAGTAAAAAACCTCACTACAATTAGAGGTTTTTAGCTTGTTTCTTTTTTCCTCGCCAGTGAAAGACCACCGAAGCCACTAATGATGGCCATATAAAACCCGAAATCATACCACCAGCCTGTATTGTTTGGGTCATAGACGCGGGTGTGATCATTAAAAAAGCCCACAATCAATGAGAGGGGAGCGATCCACCCATGCCAGACACCCTTGAAAAATCCTGAAGGGGCTTGCCCCATATTTTGTACAGGGTTAGGCATACATGATGTGAAAACTATGAGAATTAATAGCGTGGTAATGGTTAGCAATATGAATTTGTTAAGTTTCATGAATATCTCCTCATCTATAAGGTCTCAAAAAGTCCTTTGGCTTTGTTTTTGCGAACATTGTCATATTCGAAATACTGGCCATTCATGGCAATGTATACGCCATGTTTCAGTGTCTGTACATAGGCCAGGGCAGCGCCCATGTTGAAGAGCCCATCTGAACTGCCAAATACAATGGGAATCATGGCGCCTGTCAGGACAATGGTTTTGTCCTTAATATGGTCTGCCAAGTAGCGAGCCGTTTCTACCATGGTATCTGTTCCATGGGTAATGACAATCCGATCTGTGGTACTCTTCTGGCAATGAGTCAGAACAATTCCACGATCCTCATCAGTCATTTCCAGACTATCTATCATCATGAGACTACGAATACTTACATTGAGCTGAGAACGACTCTGTTCCAACATCTGTTTCAGGTGTGTGTCTCTGAAATAGAGTGATCCATTGAGCTCGTTGTATTCTTTGTCAAAGGTACCCCCAGTGATGAATATCTGTATTTGCATCTCGTATGTTCTCCTGAACATTGGTTTCGCCTGCTTCTAAATTCAAGGGGAAGCAGTGTGCCAGTAAAGTACGTGCTAGTGGTCCATCGATTAACAAAAAAAGAGCAGGAATAATTGATAAAATTGCTTAGAATAAGAATCGATTCAACAAAGGAGCTTCCATGCTGGAAAAAACAGGACGACGGTGGCTGAGAGTCATCCATATTATCTTTATCGCATCTCTCATGGGCGGTCTGGCTTCAATCCTGGCGATCAAGGCAATTCCTGGTCTGGATACACGCCAGCTTTTTATTGCAAATTATTCTATATATACCCTATTCAATACGGTTGTGACCTGGTCATTTTATGGCGTGGTGACTACCGGACTGATTTACTCAATCTTTACCCATTGGGGCTTAACCAAATATTGGTGGATTATTGGCAAATGGACGGGAACGGTCATACTCTTTACCCTGGTATGGATCTGGTTGGGGCCAGCAATTAATGGAATGGTAGCCCTTTCAGATATTGGAATGAAGGAATCTGCTGTACCTCATAGTTATACTGAGTACCACAACACTCTGACACCTGTGATTTCCGTGGCACTATTGATTATGTTCACCTTGATTGCTATTACCATCTTCAGGCCCTGGGGTCAAAGAACCCAAAAATATGAGCTTAAGCGTAGCTGGATCTTGTCCCTCACAGGATTTGGCGTGGTCCTGGGGGTAGGTCTGGGACTCATGGGATACTATGATCTGGAATCCTATCGAAACATGGAAATCGGGAGTCCTGACTTGACCCTGGTGCCAGATGGCATCCATCGCGGTTCTGTGAGCTATTCAGGATTTGAATATTCAGTCGCCGTTAAGGTAATAGAGTCACGGATTGAAGGGGTTGGCGTTGTCAATAATCGAGATAGTAAATACGCAAGGTTCGCAGAAGGCATAATCCCTCGGGTGATCCAAAATCAGAGTCCCAATGTTGATGGAATAACAGGCGCCACCACCACCAGTAAATGTTTGATGAAGGCGATAGAGATCGCTCTAGAGGACGCAGAATGAATGTAGACAAACGTGTTATTCGCAAATTTGAAAAGAAGACCTGGTCGGAGGTTAAATCCAAGAATTCCTGGCAAGTTTTCCGCATTATGGCAGAATTTGTAGAAGGCTTTGATGCGCTGACGCAGGTCGGTCCCTCTGTGACAGTTTTTGGATCAGCTCGCACCAAGCCAGATGATCCCTATTATGGAATTGCCTATGAACTGGGCAAACTTTTAGCCCATGAGGGTCTCAGTGTGATAACAGGCGGTGGCCCTGGCATCATGGAAGCTGCCAATAAGGGTGCTATGGAGACTGGAGGCGCTTCGGCTGGTGTAGGTGTTGAATTGCCCTTCGAGGCCTCTAACAACGCATTTATTGACTCAGATAAGAATATCACCTTTCGCTACTTCTTTGTGCGGAAACTCATGTTTTTGAAATATTCCCAGGCCTTTGTAGCCTTTCCTGGTGGTTTGGGTACGCTGGATGAATTGTTTGAATCTCTGACATTATCACAGACAGGTAAAACGCCTAAATTCCCCATTCTATTGGTGGGTCGTGATTATTGGTCCGGTCTGGTTGTATGGCTGCGAGAACGAGCCCTGGCTGAAGGGTATATCGGTGCTGATGATTTGGAGTTGTTTAGAGTGGTGGATACAGCCGAGGAGGCGATGGACTCCATCACACGCTTCTTTGCCAAATTCCGCAAAGAGATGGTACCGAACTTTTAGTTTTTTGAGTTATTGAGTTATTGAGTTATTGAGTACCCGATGGTTGAGCTTGTCGAAGCCATCCATTGTTCGATGAAGCCAGCAGATATATTAACTATAAAAAGTCCCTTTCGCTCTTTGCGCCCTGTGTGGTTAGATTAGGTTTTTAACTGAGCTTGTGTTTTAGCTTGGTAACATAGCGCCGGCTCATGACATAAGGCTCTTCAATGCCCTTCATGTAGACGCGATACGAATTGTTAAACCACTCTTCCAGACGATCCACAAACTCCATATTGACGATGGTCGTTCGGTGAATCCGATTAAAAAATGCCTGGGGGAGACGCGTTTCCCATTCCGCCATGGATTTGTGTACCAATACTTTTTTCTTATTGGTACAAAGGACCTCAGAATAATCTCCAGCTGATGTGATGCAGATAAGGGTACTGATCTTTAAAAATCCCAGACTGGTATCAAGTTTGAGGAGCAGTCTATCATTGTATTCCAACTCCCTTAAATCTCCTTCAGATTCATCTGGGATCAACTCAAGTCGTTCGATGGATTGTTGGAGACGGTCGGCACTGACTGGTTTTAGCAAATAGTCCAGTGCATTGACTTCGAAAGCGCGGAGGGCGAATTCGTCATATGCGGTGACAAAAATGACCCGTATTTCGGAGCTGATTTGTTCCAGGACATCAAAACCATTCATACCCGGCATCTGAATATCCAGAAAAACCAGTTCTGGCTCCAACTCCTTGATCATCTCAAGGGCATCCTGACCATTGGAGGCCTCTCCAAGTACTTCAATATTTTTATGACTGCTGAGAAGTAGACGTAAGTCATTGCGCGCAAGACGTTCATCGTCTACCACAAGGGCTCGATAAAGTTTAGACATGGTTTCCCTCCACATCTCGTGAAATTGAAATCCTGATGACAACACAACCATCCTCTTCAGAAGTGATCAGACTGTACTTGCCAGGGAATCTATTTTCAAGACGTTCCTTTACATTTTTCAATCCAGTGCCTGTGCCTTCAGGTCGACTGCGTCCCTCAGCATCACCAGATAACCAGGCACCGCTGTTTCTAACGGTGATGGACAACTCGTTATCCTTAACACTGGCCAGGATTTTTATCTTCAAAGGCATGTCCGAGGTTTTCATGCCATACTTTACGGCGTTTTCAACCAGAGGATGCACCAGGAAGCTGGGGATGGGATACTCTTCAGCGAGGGGGTCAATATCGAAGCTGACCTGCAGATTCTCCTCATAGCGTTTTTCCTCAATGGCGAAGTAATGTTTTATGGCAGTGATCTCTTCGCTGAAGGGCACATCACCATTGTTCTTACTCACCAGAGAATAACGCAGGAGTTCAGCTAGTTCGGTCACCATATCCCGTGCTTTGCCCTGGTCTTCAAGGATGAGGGCCCGAATAGAATTTAGCGAGTTGAACAGGAAATGCGGGTTTAATTGATATCTCAACATCTGAAGCTGAGCACTATGGGCTAGGAGTTCAGCCTTTTCAGTGCGGGCCAGCTGTTCGTTCCACTGCCTCCAGAAGTTGATCAAAAAGTAGAGGGTTGACCACGTAAACAGGATAAATGAGTTCCAGTAGATCTGGCCGATGTTCTTTCGCATGGTGATTTTATCCAGAGCGCTCTGAAATTTTTCAATACCATAAATAGGGTAGGAAACAAAACGGTCCAGATACACCCAGATGACAGCAAAGGTAACTGATGTGAGAATAACTATTCCTGATACATTCAGAATGGAACGATGTTGATAATCTAGCTTTTGATAGATTTTACGCATGATGATGGTCACAAGAAAAGCCACCATATAGGTTACAGCAAAACCGATAGTATTTGCTACATCCAGGTCCTTATACGAATAGTAAATGAGATAGTAGATTATCCCATATAGGAACCAGCCTGAAATCTGGAGCACCCAAAAGAGTGATAGCTTGCCTTGATTTGTTGAGGCTGTCATATGGCAAGATAACTTTCAATGAAGGGATTAAAAATAATATGTAGAGATCGTAACTTCATCTGCTTGAAGCCAATTTAGCTGGGAGGATTGCCAGAAAATTCTGAATTAGCCAAGCGGTGTATTAATACGGCAAGCGGTTGGGATAGAGTAGCAATTTGAAAATGCACGTGAGATGAATTTAATGTTAGCTCCTGCACTCAATTTTCTGCTTCCACTCCTTGACTGATTCAGGTAGACTGCCCTGCATGAACTTGATACTGCTAAATCAGGATGATTTTGTTGCTGAGAATCGTGTTCGCCTCCAGGGTCGCCGATTCACCCACATCAGCACGATACACAGAGCAGAACCTGACACCAAATTGCGAGTAGGGCTGATCAATAACTTGATGGGGCACGGGATTGTTACCCAGATCAACACTGAATTTGTCGAATTGAGCATTGTACTTGACCAATCACCACCAAAAGAACTCCCCGTCACCCTGCTATTGGCCTTACCCCGACCAAAGATGCTGAAGCGGGTATTGCAAAGCGCAACCTCTCTCGGTGTCAAACAGATATTTCTCATTAATAGTTTCCGCGTTGAGAAGAGTTTCTGGAGTAGTCCAGCTCTGGAGCCTGAGAATCTCCGCGAGCAGCTTTTGTTCGGTTTGGAGCAGGCCCGTGATACGGTTCTGCCAGAAGTCCATTTGCGCCAGCGCTTTAAGCCTTTTGTCCAGGATGAATTACCGGAAATAATCAAGGATACAAAAGCTTTGGTCGCGCATCCCTCAAGCGAAAAGAATGTATCCTTGGCATCCAACCTACCAACCACTCTTGCCATAGGTCCAGAAGGCGGCTTCATCCCTTTCGAGGTCGAACTCTTAATCGAATGTGGTTTTGCTCAATTCAGTCTGGGTGAGCGGATTTTACGGGTGGAAACCGCAGTGCCTGTTTTGCTTTCACAATTGATGTAAATGTAACCCTTATTACAAAATAATTAGCTGCCATTGACTCACGACAGTTATCTGCTCCACGCAGCAGGGATGCTGGCTCTTGCCTTCATGTCAATCGTTCCCAATGACCATTTGAAGAAAAAGACAACCATTTGCAGATGAATTAACTGCCACGAAGCACTTAAGCTTAAAATAGCACCATGATACAAGAGAAGGGGACACATCCATGAAAAGGCTTAGACGAAACTCAACTCAACTATTTATCATCCTAAGTGGATTTCTGGTCCTGGGATGTAGCGGCATTCAGCATGGAAAAGATCTGGTTTTTAAACAGGTGGATCGTGGTCAACTGAAGGCCGACGCTGCGATGGCCTATCGTGCGGGCGATTTCTCAGAGGCGGGTGATTACTACAAAAAAGCACTGATCCACAATCAGGATGATGCCATTGTGGCCTATAATCTCGCCTGTTGTTATGCCTTACAGGGTGACGCGGTGAACGCTGGTCTTTTTGTCACATACGCTTTTGCCAATGGCTTTAGGCGAGTTGACGTTTTTGAGGGAGATAAAGATTTTGACTATGTGCGTGATGATCCAGAATTCCAAAAGGCAACTGCTGATATTCAGCAGCGGATGAAATCAATTGGAAAGAAAGGATATGTGGCAGCACTCTCATTACTGCCATACCGAATACGATTCCCTGAAAATTATGATGCCAGCAAAAGTTATCCCCTTCTGGTGGGGATGCATGGGATGGGTGGCAATGCGGATGGCTTTGTTGCACAATACGATAAACTTGATAACCCCCAGATTATATATGTCACGCCTGAAGCTCCCTACCCATTGTCAATCAATGTAGGATCTCAGTGGCATACCCGTGCTTGGGCACCAATCAATGTGGGGAAAAAGGCGACGCTTGCCGGAGATGTTCTGGTAGGTGACTATATAATGAAAGCTATAAAGGCAATTTCAAACGAGCATAAAATATCAGATGTTTACCTCATGGGATTTTCCCAGGGTGCCACCTACGCATACACCATCGGTTTACAGAATCCAGATATGATTAAGGGGGTCATCGGATTTAGTGGTTATCTCATGGATATGGATGGTGACAAATCTATTCTTACCATGCAGGATATTGAGAATGCAAAAAAACTTCGGATCTTTATTGCCCATGGTATAGGTGATGCAGCTGTGGAAGTGGAAACAGCTCGGGAACTGAAATCCATGTTTGAAGAGCATGGCTATGACCTCACATACAAGGAGTTCGAAGGACGTCACAACCTCAAAGCCGATGTTTTCAACGAGGCAGTGGCTTGGATGCAATTATAGATTTTACGGGGTTCATTCTAGTCGGAATGAATAGAAGAAGCCACCTGCGGAGGTGGCTTCTTTGTTTATGATACAATTTCAAAATTATGTGTTTTTCTGTTCGTTCGCCAGATAATGCAGACGAATGATTTTGAGTTCCTCGAAACTTACTTCCTGTCCAAGCGCTTCGAACACGGGACGAAGCGTAAGCGTACCATATTGTTTAAACGCTTTGCAGACGTCACTTTGGATCCTGGAAGACAGCTGAGAAAGTTCAAGAAAATCAGAGTTGCCGCGCAGAACATTACCATCTAAGCAGTATTTATATAAATGATCCAGGACAGTTTTGTTTTGAACCTTAAATTCCTCTCTTAGCTCTTCTATTGTGGAGCCAGAATTGAATTTTTTCCCAACAACCTGATGGCGGGGTGTTCCAATGGTTTTAGATGAGGATGTGAGTTTCCCACTGGAGCCACCTTTGGGTTTTTCTGTCACCTGATTGACCTGACAGTATTCAGCGATTGTCTGCTTAAATGAAGACCCATATTTCACGAATTTAACTTTGCCAACACCATGCAATTCCAGCATCGCGGCTTCTGATTGAGGGAAATAGATCGCCATTTCAATCAATGTTTTATCGGGGAAGATCACATAAGGTGGTACATTAGAGCTATCAGCCAGGGTCTTGCGCAATTGCCTCAACAACTCAAATAGTTTAGAATCGTATGTTTGCTCTGTTTTAGTCTGAGGACGTTTTTTCTGCAGCTCTTCCATGGGTGCAGAGATATTTAGCTGGCCTCGAAGTACTTCCCAGGCTTTGGCAGTCAACTTGAGACTACCATGATGCATATCCTGGGTTAAGAGTCCCTTTTGTACAAACTGTCGCGAAAGATAAAACCATTCTGGTTTAGAAAAATCTTTCCCAATCCCATAGGTGGAGAGTTCCTGGTGACCAAACTTCTTCACTTTTTGAGATTTTGAACCACGAAGGATATCAATAATATGACCTGCGCCAAAAATTTGTTTAGAATGTTTGACACAGGATAAGAATTGTTGGGCAGGAATGGTTACATCCCGAGATGCTTGATCCCCAGCCAAACAATTATCACACATACCACAGTTTGCGTCATTGTAAGTTTCGCCAAAATAGGTGAGCAGGGGAATGCGTCTGCAATCATTTGTTTCGGCAAGTCCAACTAGCGCATTTAATTGGGTATGAGCAACAACTTGCTCACTTTCTTTTTTTTGCCCAATAAAATATTTAATCTTTCTTATATCACCATATGCAAAGAGGAATAGACAGTCGGCTCGCAGGCCATCTCTACCTGCTCGTCCAATTTGCTGGTAATAACTTTCTATGTTACCCGGTAAATCGAAGTGTAAAACGAAACGGACATTTGGCTTATTGATACCCATCCCAAAGGCAATGGTTGCTACCATAATTTGAGTGTCATCACGAATAAAGCTAGCTTGATTTTGTTGGCGCACCTCAGATGAGAGGCCAGCGTGATAGGGCCGGACAGAATAACCTTCCCCTTGGAGAAATTCTGCCATTTCATCAACCTGCTTGCGGGAAAGACAATAGATGATGCCAGACTGGTCAGGGAATCTAGCAAGAAAATCGAGCGTTTGCTCAGCAGATTGGGATTTTTGCTTAATTTCCAGGAAAAGATTTTCTCGGTTAAAGCTAGCTACAAAACTAGCTGATTTATCAAAGCGCAGGGATTTTTGAATATCCTGCTGAACCCGTTGAGTTGCTGTCGCAGTCAAGGCCAGGCATACGGCCTGAGGAAATCGCTCCCTAAGATCCATAAGCTGGCGATATTCGGGACGAAAATCATGTCCCCATTCGCTGATACAGTGAGCTTCATCAATAATAAAGGCGGCCACCTTTTGAGACTCAAGAAGTGCAAGCGTTCTCCCCATGAGCAGAGTCTCAGGAGCCAAATAAAGTAAGCGCGCTTTGCTTTGCTGTATGAGTTGAATATTTTTTTGATATTCGTCAGCTGATAGGGAGCTGTTTAGCATCAGGGCTTCAACACCCAGGGCTTCAAGTTGGTTGACTTGATCTTCCATCAAGGAAATCAAAGGTGAGACGACAATCGTTAGACCATCAAAGAGTAGGGCCGGTATTTGATAACAGAGCGACTTCCCACTTCCTGTAGGCATAATACAGAGCGTATCTTTTTTTTTGAGGACATTCTCAATCACCTCTTTTTGCAAAGGGCGGAAGTCATCGTAACCGAAGATATCTTTTAAAATCTTTTGGGCTGCTTTAATCATACTTACTCATGATTTCCGGAAAACATGTTGTAGTTCAAACACATCAATCTGTTTCCTGGTTCTTTTATTTAATCCGACTGTATTTGGGGTTGGGCAGAAATGTATCACAAACTCCAGGATAATCACAGATGAAAAATGCAGAAATTTCTCGCTATTTAAAATTCCTGCACAACCCAGATTAATCATATCTTTCCACTAAGCTAGATTCGCAGAAATCGTCTTGCTGAGGCTCTCGAAGCATGATGATTTCGTCTCGTATGGTTTTTCGAATAAACTTCGAGAGCCTCAGTGAGACAAACTTAAAAAGTCTTTGCGAGTGAAGCGAAGCAATCTCCAAACTCTTGGTTGGCGGATGGATGGAGATTTATCTCTCGTAGCTTCAGCATAGAGAGATCGCCACGTCGGTCTGCGACCTTCTCCCGAAGACCACGCAGGGTTAATCCTTTCGTTGTTGTGCCTTTTCGTTCAGTTCGTCGAATTCCTGTAAGATGTTAAATGGCTGGCGGTATTGCAGACTGTCTTGCGAAGCAATCTCCCAATTCTTAGTCAGCAGATGGATCGAGATCGCGTCAGTCGTTTCACTCCTCCGCGAAGACCGCCTAGGATTAATCCAACAGTGATCTCATCACATACTGGAGGATCCCACCATGTCGATAGTATTCCAGCTCATTTGGAGTATCTATTCGGGTAACTGCAAAAAAGGAGAATTGACTGCCATCAGTTCTCGTACACTTCACTTCCAGTTCTTTCCCTGGTTTGAGTCCTTCTGAGATTCCAGCAATAGAGAAAGTTTCTTCACCCGACAGTCCTAGGCTGACTCGACCCTCTCCATCTTTGAACTGGAGAGGCAGGACACCCATGCCAATGAGGTTGCTACGGTGAATTCGTTCGAAACTTTCGGCAATTACAGCTTTAACACCCAGGAGATAGGTTCCTTTGGCTGCCCAGTCACGACTGGAGCCCGTTCCGTATTCTTTTCCAGCAATGACCACCAGAGAAGTCCCTTCAGCCTTGTAGGCCATGGCACCATCATAAATAGTGGTGACATCACCTTCAGGTAACTTTTTGGTGAAACCACCTTCGGTACCTGGAGCCAGAAGATTGCGTAGACGAATATTGGCAAAAGTTCCGCGCATCATGACTTCATGATTTCCACGTCGACTCCCATAAGAGTTGAAATCCTTTTTTTCGGTGCCATGGGCAATCAGGTATTTGCCAGCAGGTGAATCAGCACTGAAAGCTCCTGCTGGTGAAATATGATCTGTGGTTACGGAATCGCCGAGAAGAGCCAGAGCACGTGCATCACTGATGTCACTCAGAACCCCATGTTCACGTGTCATGCCCTCAAAAAAGGAAGGTTTACGGATATAAGTTGAGTCTGCTTCCCAATCGAAAGTGTTCCCTTCGGGAATGGTCAAAGCTTTCCAGGCAGCATCTCCACTAAACACATCGGCATATTTGCTAATAAACTGTTCAGGTTTTACAGCCAGGGCCACTGCCTCAGCAATCTCAGTAGAGCTTGGCCAGATGTCTTTCAGGAAAACATCATTGCCACTCTTGTCCTGACCAAGTGGCTCGGTGGCCAGATCAATGTTCATGGTGCCTGCCAGAGCATAAGCCACTACCAGAGGAGGTGAAGCCAGATAATTGGCTTTCACATGGGGATTTACACGTCCTTCAAAATTACGGTTTCCAGAAAGCACTGAGGTCACAACCAGATCACCGGCCTCCACTGCAGCAGAGACAGGAGCAGGTAGAGGGCCACTATTACCAATACAGGTGGTACAGCCATATCCTACCAGATTGAATTGCAGTTGGTCCAGGTAGGTTGATAGGCCAGCGGCATTCAGATAATCGGTGACTACTTTGGATCCAGGTGCCAGACTGGGTTTGACCCAGGGTTTAATATTGAGTCCTAATTCCACAGCTTTTTTTGCTACCAGACCAGCGCCAACCATTACATTTGGATTGGATGTATTGGTACAGGAGGTAATGGCAGCAATAACTACATCACCATCCTTAAGCTGATAGTCACTCCCAACAACATCTACAGCACCCTTGCTGGAACCCTTAAGGACTTCAAGGTCTCTGACCCATGTTGTCTTTGATTTGGACAATTCGATACGATCCTGTGGGCGCTTGGGGCCGGAGAGAGAGGGTACCACAGTATTCATGTCTAATTCGAGATTGGCTGAATAAACTGCCTGATCTACACCAGCTTCATAAAACATCCCCTGGGCTTTGGTATAGGCTTCAACCAGAGCCACCTGCTCAGCATCACGACCACTAAATTTTAGATAATTGATGGTTGCCACATTCACAGGGAAGTAGCCCATAGTGGCACCATATTCAGGTGCCATATTGGCGATGGTGGCCTGGTCCTCCAGGCTGAGATTGGCAATACCTTCACCATAAAATTCAACAAATTTTCCAACCACACCTGCTGCTCGGAGCATCTGTACTACTGTGAGTACCAGATCGGTTGCAGTCGTCCCTTCAGCCATTTTCCCCGTGAGCTTAAATCCCACAACCTGGGGGATGAGCATGGAAATGGGTTGTCCCAGCATAACGGCTTCGGCTTCAATTCCGCCTACACCCCATCCCAGAACTCCCAATCCATTAATCATGGTTGTATGAGAATCAGTACCTACCAGTGAATCAGGATAAATTTGAACACCGTCTTCAGTCTCTTTTTTGAAGACTACCTGGGCCAAATATTCCAGGTTGATCTGATGAATAATTCCTGTGTCTGGTGGTACGACACGAAAGTTCTCAAAAGCTTCCTGTCCCCAGCGCAGAAAGCCATAGCGTTCGCGGTTGCGTTCCATCTCTATGGTCGCATTGTCAGCAAAAGCACCTAGGCTGCCAAATTTGTCAACTTGCACGGAGTGATCAATGACCAGGTCTGCTGGTTGGAGAGGATTGATTTTATTGGGATTTCCACCAAGGTCGGACATGGTGTCCCGCATAACTGCAAGATCAACAACAGCAGGAACACCTGTAAAATCCTGGAGGAGAACGCGACTGGGTCGTAACTGAATTTCATGTGATGGTGGCTTGTTGGCATCCCAATTTAAAACAGCTTCAACATCTCCACTGGTCACGGTGACATCGTCTTCAAAGCGAAGCATATTTTCAAGCAACACTTTATGGGCGATGGGCAACTTGCTCAATTTGTCATCATTGTTCAGTTTTGAGAGAGAAAAATACTCGTATTCCTGGCCATTAAGCTGAAGTGTTGATCGCGTCTTAAAGCTATTTAAAGATTTGGATTTGTTTGCCATGGAAACTCCTGAATTATATTTGATTGTACAAAGATATGACTGGGGAAAGATGATTATATTTTAAGTTACATTGCACCCAACAAACTAAGCTTTTGCTTGCCAAAATCAATTGACATCAGAAGCGGTTTTTGGAAATCCCCAGCCAATTAGCTTTAGTAAATTCAGGGTAATCACATCATGTGATGAATGGTTTCAATTTGATTGATTTAAGAGCATATTTAAGCCTTCATGTTTGAAATAGAAAAACAGGAATGTTAAGTTGACCATATACATTGATGTTTTGTTCTGGATGCGCCAGAAAAGATGGTTCCTCATTGCCATTGCATATGGTCTTGTTATGCATTTTGGTGTGACACCTCCAGTAGACCTCAATCCAGCAGCTTTTGATGCGCTCATTATCATCTCAATGGCGCTAATCCTCATAATTACCGAGCCATTGCCTCTCCCTGCCATTGCCATGTTTATGTTGTTTATGCAAGTAGTTCTGGGGATTGACACCGCCAATAATGTGGCATCTTCGTTTATGAACGATGCTGTCTTCTTTATCATGGGTTCTCTCATGCTGGCAGTGGCTATCGTGAGCCAGGGGCTGGATAAACGATTGGCCCTGGCCATCATATACCTGACAGGACATAAAACCTGGCGAATTATCGCCGGATTCACTGCAATTTCAGCCATCCTGGCTTCGTTTATCGGTGAGCACACCGTTGCAGCCATGATGATGCCCGTGGGGCTTACCCTGGTGAGATATGCCCATAAAGACCCTAAAAAGGTTGCAGGTCTTACCGCCGCACTGCTCTTTTCCATTGCCTATGGGGCAACCGTTGGGTCCATTGGAACCCCCTCTGGAGGTGGACGCAATGTGATCATGATGAATTACTGGGCTGAATTTGGAGCTGGTTCTGTGACCTATCTGGAATGGATAAAATATGTCTATCCCATGGTGCTGATCCAAATACCCTTCACCGTCCTCATTTTGCTATGGACCTTTAAACCAGAACAAAACAATCTGGATTCAGCGGTTCGAAAGCTGGTGATTGATGTGGCCCATGCTGGCAAGATCAAGGGGCGTGAATGGCTGGCCATTTTCCTGTTTATTCTGGTTTTTCTAGGGTGGGTCTTTCTCAGCGAGGATTTTGGGCTTGGAATCATCGCTCTTCTTGGTGTTTTCCTGTATCTGGCTTTTGGGCTGGTGGAGTGGCAGGAACTAAATCGGAAGACCAACTGGGGTGTCATCCTGCTTTTTGGTGCAGCAATATCCATAGGAATTCAGATGAATGACACTGGTGCTGCGCAGTGGATAGCTCAGGTGATCATCCACAATTTGAGTAAAGTTATAGATAATCCAGCAGTGCTTCAGGGAAGCGTATCGGTTCTGCTCACAGGCATTATGTCAAATATTTTAAGCAGTTCAGCAACAGTTGCTGTTGTGGGTCCCATTGTACTTGATCTGGGAGGAGATAAAATTCTCATCGGATATGCCACAGCCATTGCTTCTGCCTTTGGCTATTTCACTGCTGTAGCCGCCCCGGCCTGTACCATTATCTACTCCAGTGGGCTGGTGAAATCAAAAGACTTTTTACGAGCGGGCTGGAAAATGGGGTTTTTATCCCTTGTTAGCCTCCTCGGTTTATCCTTATTATGGTGGCCATTATTATGACAAAAAAGAAACCCTTAATCGATCCCAAATCACTCAAGTTTCTTACTGCAGTCAGTAGTGCTGAGTATTCCAAACCAACTCTGAAAATGGGTGCTCTCATTGCCTCTGTTTTTGATGCCAGTCTTGGGGTTGTCTATGTTGGGGAACGGGCCAGTGAGTTCCATGGTAGCGCTGTCAACCTGACTCGAACGAATCTGGATAACTGGAATATTATTCATCCTGGCCTCGAAGTTCTGGAGTGGGCACTGGACGAATTGAAAAAATTATCTCCTGAAAATAAGGAGCTGGCTAAAATTCAATTCAATCCAGATCATGTCTATGAAGAGGATGGTCGTGTCAGAGTGATTCTCCCTGAGGAAAAAGGCTGCCGAATAGAGTTGGTCCTGAGAGAAGGGGAGTTGGTTGACCAAATGCGCAAGGAAATCCAACTGGAGAGTTACGATCTCGCCATTATTGGTGGCAGTCAGAACAAACGACATCTTGCACATTCGCTGATCCAATATCTACCCTCCTCCATATTTGTACTACAAAAATTAAATCCTCGCAAAAAATACAAGCTATTACTTCTGGTTGATGATTCAGCAGCCACACGCAAGTCCGTGGAGTGGGGTGCTCTGATTGCCGAAAAATTGGGATGGCCTGTTAGAACCCTTACTGTATCGAAAACTATACGGTTTGGGGCAGGGTATCAAGGTGCTGCAGATAAGGCAAAAGCCTACTTTGATTCCCGAGGTATTGAAGTCGAACAATTTTTCCTCACTGGCGATCCTGTAAGAACTTTCGTGGAGTTTGCCGGAGACAATCACTTCGTTATCATGGGTGCGTCAACTCTGAATCCCATTAAGCAACTCTTGTTTGGAAGTAAACCCATCAAGACACTGGAACAAAGTGATGCTCCTATTCTGATCGTCCGATAGCAGACCACATCAATGCACATATCTGCCGACATGTTATTCTGGGTCCAACAGAAACGTTGGCTCTTGATTGCTCTGACAGTGGGTACCGCTCTTTATTTTCTCGTTCCAGCCCCTCAATCCCTGAGTGAGAATGGCTACCATATTCTAATCATCATTTTGATGACCCTCATCCTTATTCTTAAAGAGCCTATTCCCCTTCCAGCAATCGCCATCCAGTTGATTTTCTGGCAAGTCATTATCGGGGGCAGCACAGCCAATGAAGTTGGTGGCTACTTCATGAACGATGCCGTTTTCTTTATCATGGGCTCTCTCATGCTGGCCGTAGCCATCGTAAGCCAGGGTCTGGATAAACGACTGGCGTTGGGTATTATTCGGTTTACAGGTAATAAAACCTGGCGCATTGTTGCTGGTTTTACTGCTATCTCAGCCATCCTTTCAAGTTTTGTAGGTCCTCATATGGTAACAGCCATGATGTTGCCAGTGGCATTAACACTCATTAGGTATACAGCAAAAAAGGGAAAATCAAATTCTGGATTAATAGCAGCCCTCCTTTTTTCAATCGCCTACGGAGCCACTGTTGGATCAATTGGAACGCCATCTGGTGGTGGACGCAACGTAATCATGATGAATTACTGGGCCGAATTTGGATCAGGGAGTTTGAGCTACATCCAATGGATAAAAATGGTTTATCCCATGGTGTTGATTGAGATTCCTATTACCACTTTCATCATATTAAAGACCTTCCCACCAGAATTGCATAGTCTGGACACGGCAGTTCGCAGGCTTTCTGTGGAGGTCGCTCATGCTGGTAGAATGTCGGCCAAAGAGCTTTTCTCGCTACTCTTGTTCGGTGGTGTGCTTTATGGCTGGATTGTTATGAGTGAAATTTATGGATTGGGGAGTATCGCACTCATCGGTGTATTTCTGTTCTTGGCTTTTGGTCTGGTTTCATGGAAGGACCTCAGCAGGGGAGTAAACTGGGGAGTAATCCTGCTTTTTGGAGCGACAATTTCCATTGGAGTTCAAATGAAAAATACGGGAGGTGCTGCCTGGCTAGCCGATGGGAGTGTCCATCTCCTCCAGAGTGTGATTCCCAATATTGATGCACTTCGAGCTGTTGTTTCTGTGGCATTGAGTGGGGTACTTTCAAATCTTCTCAGTAGCTCAGCCACAGTAGCTGTGGTGGGTCCAGTCGTTCTTAACCTGGGTGGGGATCCCATTCTGCTTGGGCTGGCATCTGTCATATCATCGGCCTTTGGGTATTTCACCGCCGTTGCCGCGCCGGCTTGTACCATTATTTACTCCAGTGGCTTGGTCAAGGCACCTGACTTTCTTCGTGCAGGCTGGAAGATGGCCATTATGTCAATTATTTCCCTGGCTCTGTTGAGTCTGGTTTGGTGGCCACTTTTTCGATAGTTCGCCTCAGCCCAATCTGTTTAGTCTCTAAGGTGGTTTGAGGTTTCTAAAAACTGGTTTCGTTTATCCCCTAGAAATTCATTATCTTTCGCCCATGCAAAATTATGATGTGATCGTTCTGGGAGCCGGTATTAATGGTTGTGGTATAGCTGAAAATCTGGCCGGTTCAGGTAAAAAGGTACTTCTCCTGGATAAAGAGGGTGTGGGGCAGGGGACTTCGTCAAAATCTTCGCGACTTATCCATGGCGGGTTGCGCTATCTGGAAACAGGACAGATTCACCTCGTCTACGAAGCCCTCCATGATCGCCAGCGCCTCATTGCCAAATACCCAGATCTGGTGCAAGCCAGACGGTTCATTTTACCTATATACAAAAGTAGTCCCAGACCAGCCTGGATGATCAGAATGGGGTTATGGATGTATGATATGCTCGCGGGGTCCAGAAAGGTGGGGCACTCCAAAACAGAGGACATTTCGGCATTTAAAGCTAAATTCCCGGCATTTATTGATGACGATTTAAGATCTGTTCTGTCCTATGTGGATGCCAAGACCAATGACAAGGAGCTCACCCGCAGGGTTGCTGATGATTTCCAGGATCTGGGTGGAACGGTCATGGTGCATTGCGATATTGAAAGCATTGACTGGGATGAGGCTGGGTTCAACTTGCATTCAAGTACAGGCGATTTTAGTGCACCAATTCTTGTCAATGCTACTGGTCCCTGGCTCAACGAAGTAAATGAAAAGTTTAATCTTCCTGCCCGCTTCCAGATTCGCAAGGTCAGTGGGATCCATCTCATTTTTGATGGACTCATTGTCCCTGACCTCATGTTTATGCAAACCAAGGAAAAACGGATATTTTTCATCATTCCCGAACCTGAAAATGACCAGACCCTCATTGGAACGACTGAGCGGGAAGAAGACTGCGACATGGATGATGTTGATGCCCAGGAAAGTGATATTCAATATCTCCTGGATCAGGTAAACGCCTATTTGAAACCGGACCATCAATTTCAGAGGAAAGATGTGAGAGATATCTATATCGGTGTCAGACCCCTGGTCCGAAGAAAGGGTGATGTCACCGATGTCAGTCGCGAATACAAGCTGGATTTACATACAAAGGGAGAGACAAAATTACTGCATATTTTTGGAGGCAAGTTGACCACCTATTTATCTCTGGCAGAGAATGTGGCAGATGTCCTGAAGATTTAAGAATTAGTCTGCTTATATCTTAATATGAAAAGCTGAAGGGGGCTTTATGTTCAAGAAAATAATCGTGGGGATGGTTGTGGTACTTTTATTGGGTAGTGTCTACTTGAATCATTATCTGAGAGTGGGAATTCCTGATCATGAAGGCAGTATCACTGTTAAAGGGTTGAACTCGGAAGTCTCCATATTAAGAGATACATCAGGAATCCCACATATTATAGCAGAAACAGAAGCTGATGCATTCTTTGCTCTTGGGTACGCCATGTCTCAAGACCGACTGTTCCAGATGGAGTTTTTAAGAGCAGCTGGGAATGGCAGCCTCAGTGAAATTCTTGGGGAAAGTATGCTTAAATCAGACAAATTTCTGCGCCGAATCATGCTGAGACCCAGAAATGCTGAGGAGCTATATCAAGCATTCCCTCCCAACGTACAATCGATGTTGACTGCATTCAGAGATGGCATTAATGCCTTTATCAAGGATGACCCGGACTTGCCCCTTGAGTTTCGACTCCTGGGCCATGCGCCTATGCTCTGGAGTATTGCTGACATGATGGCCATCGTCAAGCTCCAAAGCTGGCAACTCTCCTACAACTATGACATGGAATTGATATATCGCCAACTAAACGAAAAACTGGGGGTGGAAAAGGCAGCCGAACTGTTTCCATATTATTCTCCTGAACACCTGAAAATTCTGGAGGCTTTTGGTAAAACCAAAGTTGGAGATTCAGAACTGATTTCCCAGGCTACCCAGCTCAGGAAGCTTCTGGGAACCAATGGTGGAAGTAATAACTGGGTTGTTTCAGGCGAACGGTCCATCTCAGGTAAACCCCTGTTGGCATCTGACCCCCATCTTCATGGCTCACGACTTCCTGGGCCCTGGTACTTCGCTCATTTGAGTGCTCCTGGAATGGATGTAGCTGGCAGCTTTTTTCCTGGTTTACCTACAGCCTTGATCGGTCACAACCGCCATATTGCCTGGGGTATCACCAATATGGGTCCTGACGTGCAGGACCTGTTTATAGAAGAGGTCAACCCAGATGATCCAACACAATACATGTACAAGGATGAATGGCTGGATTTTGAAATTATCCCCCAGGAGATTCGCATCAAAGACGATGGGGAAAAAGATGGATTCAGGATTGAGGAAATCCAGATTCGTAAGAGCATTCATGGCCCCATTGTTAAAGAAGATGAGGAACTTCTGGCGCTCTCCTGGACTGGACATCAATTCAATGATGAGATGGTAGCTTTTTACCGATTGAACCATGCTGAGGATTGGGGAGAATTCTCACTGGCATTGTCACACTTCTCCACAGCACCACAGAATTTTGTATATGCTGATACGGCAGGAAATATTGGCTATTATGGTGCAGGTAAAGTCCCCATCAGGAAAAGTGGTTCCGGTATATTCCCTGTTCCAGGTTGGACAGGTGAGTATGATTGGGATGGATATATTCCCTTCGAGGAGATGCCCCATATCTACAATCCAGTTGGCGGGATGATTGTTTCAGCAAATGCCGAGCCTTATGGTGTGGATTACCCCTATCCCATGCCAGGAGTCTATGCACCTGAATATCGAACCCGGCGTATCAAGGATATGATTGAGTCAAAGGAAAAGCTCAGCCTGGACGATATGGCAAAATTTCAATTTGACAGGAAATCATATCTGGCGCCAGTCTTTCTTAACCACCTCATACCCATTATCCCCGAATCCCATCCTGAGATCAGAGAGCTATTGGAAAACTGGGATCAAGAGCTGGATCCCAATGGAGTTGAAGGCTCCATTTACCATGAGACCATGGAAACCTTCCTGAGATTGATCTGGGTGGATGATATGGGTCTTGAGTTGGCGGAAGAGTATCTGGACACCTGGTACATATCCATGAATCGGTGGGTGAAGATGTTGGACGACAACACGTCCACATGGTTTGACAAGATTGATACTGAGAAAATTGAGACAAGAGATGATTTACTGCGGGAGGCTTTCACAAGTGCCATGGAAAGCTTGACGCTGAAATTTGGCTCTGAAGACGTTGACACCTGGAAGTGGGGCACTATCCACAATATCGCTTTTCATCACCCCTTTGAGGCCAAGGGAGGCCTTATAGAGAAGTTCTTCAACTATGGTCCCTTCCCTTATGGTGGTGATGGTGAAACAGTGAATCGCGGGACACATAATTTTGATGCGCCCTATATGGCTGAAATGACAGCATCCATGAGACTATTGATAGATCTCTCAGATGCCACCCATAGTCGAATGGCCAATGCCTCGGGTCAAGTTGGTATGCCCCTGAATGACCATTACACTGATCTGGTGGACATCTGGCTGGCAGGTGACTATGTGGATATGCATCTGGATCAGGATGAATTGGGCGAGGTGCAGGAGCTGCGGCTGGTGCCTGTGCGATAGAGCAAGGAGGAGGGAGTAAATTGAAGTCAGCTGGATTTTTTATTGTCTTCATCTGTCTGTCTGCCTTGTATGCTGACCACATTGATGTAGAGGTAAATGGCGTATATCAGGGCAATTTCAGGGCACCTGCCGAGATACTATTTGGTACTATGTATCTAAATGATTTTGAGTATGCAGTGGACAGCGACTCTCTGGAAATAACCCTCTTTCCAACATTTTCACACCCTTTGGATACCCTCCAGCTGTTCTTCAGTATGGAGAATATCTGGTTGTCAAGTGATTCTGTTTGTTCAGTTTCCAGTAATGCAGACTCGATTACGGTGGAGTTTGGTTCTTCTTTGTTGTGGCCGGAGTGGGAGCCTCGATCAGGTTATAACGTTTCCATTCCTCAATCATCGTTGATTGATTCTCTCTTTATTAAATTCAAGATCTGTAACTATTCATGGTCCGCTGACAACTTAGCCCTATTGTGCAAAACCAACATGGTGCATGGATATTCAGATTGGGTTCCTCTTGCTGTTGGAAACATCTGGCAATACGAGTTTTTGATTGCAGAATCCCCACATGCTTATGAACATCAGAATTACAGGAGATTCCACATAGTCGATTCGCTTATAACAACAGATTCATTAACTCGATATCTAATAGAGGCTATTCGATTTGCGGATGGAACCCAATACACTAATTGTTGTGATACTGTCCACATTGATGAATCAAACGAGCTTGTCTGGTCCGGTAATATTTCCAGTATGTCTCAGGAGATATTCCCATATGATCTCAGCATGATATGGTTAAGAGAGCATCAGATATACAAAATACCGGGCAGTGATTCGCTTGCATATTATTTGTATTGGAGTCTAAATTTTGCTGGAGGTGAAGCCTATTCACGGTACAGGTATGGGGTTGGCTTAATAGAATCTTGGGACGTGACCTGGCCATGGGATGAATGGTTGACAATCTTGAGAGGTGCTCGTATTGGTGGGGTTGATATGGGGTGGTACACCCCTCTAGGGGTAAATGAAGAGAAAGCTCCCCAAGATTTCTCACTCAATGTGCGAGCCTATCCTAATCCATTTAATGCTGGGATCAGGTTTGAATTTGATCTGCTGGAGCCGGGATTGTTCCAGTATTCGATTTATGATATTAAGGGTGGTACCATTTACCGAGAAGAAGCAGAGAATCAATCCACAGGAACGAAAAGTTACTACTGGGATGGCACAGATAGCTACGGAGAAAAGGTGTCAACAGGAATCTACTTCATGGAATTAAAAAGTGAGACTGTGAGACAAGTAATCAAGATTGCGCTCATCAAATAACTCAACCCTAGCTCAACTGTGCTGGGATCTTGCGGTACAATGGGGATGGACATTCATCAAATAAAAACTACTTTTGCACATGGCTTTCATGAAAGGACATATACTCATCTCCATGCCCCATCTGACTGACCCCTATTTCAGTAGGTCACTGGTGTTTATTTGTGAGCATGATGAGCAGGGTGCCATGGGTTTAATCATGAATAAGTCATTCGATGATGATGTGGTCAAGGAAGTCTTTCCAACCCTGATCATCAATGACGAAGCTATCAATGAAGTCATATCACCCATGTACTTTGGTGGACCTGTTTCTCTGGAGCAGGGCTTTATTCTTCACAGCAATGACTATATCACCTCAGACACGATTCAAGTAACCGAGGAATTTTCGCTCACCAGTAATTCTGCAGTCATCGATGCCATTCAGGCAGGTCAGGGTCCCCATCACTTTAAAATGATGCTTGGCTATGCTGGTTGGGGAGAGGGTCAGCTTGAACGGGAAATTGAAAACGGGGACTGGCTGTTTCAGGAGGTCACCCTTGAATTCATTTTTGAAGGTAATGATTCAGAAAAGTGGATCTCCGCTACCCAAAGCTTTGGCATCGAAATGGCGCCCACCACAGGTGGATTGGCCTAATCTAGTTTTCTTTAAATCTACAACGAATAAAACGAACGAAGCGAAATAGTGTTGCGTCATCCTGAGGTGTCACACTGAGCTAGTCGAAGTGCTCTCGAAGGACGCGCAGGTAGGTGGAGCGAAGTAAGCTCCAAATTCTTGGGCTGCTCATGTTTCGAGATCGCCGCGTCCTGACGAACTGGCGAAGACAAAACCTAAATAACTGATGACTCCAGAAGCTTAATCGAGCCCTTATCTCCGTCAATTTCTGCATTGACGCCCAGTGGCATGGTAAACTTATTTTCAATATGACCAATCATAGAACCGAACCAGGCAGGGATGCCCAGGGGTTTTATATGATCATCCAGGACTTCTTCCAAGGTGAATGATCCATAACTATCACCTGAATCACAACTGCTGCACTTGCCAAAGACAAATCCTGATATCTCATCCAGAATACCTGCCAGTTTGAGTTGGGTAAGCATACGATCGACGCGATAGGGTGCCTCATCAACTTCTTCCAGAAAAAGAATGTTATTTTTGAAATCAGGAAGATAGTCTGAACCGACCATGGCCGAGAGGACTGATAAATTACCACCCAATAACTTGCCTGTGGCCTGGCCACCACGGATGGTCAATATGCGGTCCTTTACCTGGGTGAGATTGTCCCCTTTGTCAGTTGGATTTTCCATGGTGAAGGACTGACCCTCAAACAGAAGACGTCTTACAAAATCAGTGGAGTATTTATTCCAGGTGGAGATGCCTACTGGACCATGAAAGGTGACCAGCGAGGTTTTGGCATTAAGGGCCAGGAGGAGGCTGGTGATATCACTATAGCCCATGATAATTTTGGGGTTCTTCTGAATGGTCTTGTAGTCAATTAAATCCAGAATCCGATTACAACCCCAGCCACCCCTGAGGGTGATGATGGCATCAACATCTGAGTCAGCATACATATTGTTCACATCAGCAGCTCTGTCTGCATCTGTTCCAGCGAGATATCCATATCGATCCAGGAGATGAGTTCCAGCCTTCATCTTGAGACCGAGGGCGGCAAATGTTTCTTCAGCAATGACAACATCTTCTGGGTGAAATGTGGCACCTGCAGGATTGATGAGACCCACCGTTTGCCCAGGTTGTAGACGGGGTGGTTTCAGGGCTGACTTTGAAAATAATCCTGATGCTGATGTCAGGGGAACCTGTGTTGCTACGAGTCCGGTTCCAACCATCTGTAAAATTTGCCTGCGAGTGATGCTCATTGCGACCTCATATAAATGTTGGCCTAAACTAGCCTGAATTGGAAGTCTAGGCAAATTCCATTTGTCTGGAATAATAATCATTCAAAAAACGGGTGTAGGTCTCTATATTTCACATCAATAAAATACAGGGGGAGTCAAAGTTGATTTTCAAGAAAATATGCCTGGTCTATGTGACAATTGCGGTATTACTGCTACCTCAATTATTAGCATTTGAATATGTGGATAATCCCAATAATCCCATTTTTAATGGGGACCAATACTGGGATGATTTAGCAGTCATTAATCCAACCGTTCTCTATGAGGATGGTGCCTATAAAATGTGGTTTGGTGGTCGAAATGTGGGACTGCCAATTCAAATCGGATATGCCACTTCTCAGGATGGCATCGTATGGGACGAACTGCCAGCCCCAGTCCTCACGGTCGGCTCTGGTGGAGATTTCGACTCTCAAGATCTCAAGAGCATCTGTGTCCTCCATGATGAGAGCGAGTACAAAATGTACTACACCGCAACAAATTCATCAGCAATGCCCAGGCTAGGACTCGCCACAAGTCCAGATGGTATTTCATGGACAAAGTCTAGCCAAAATCCAATATTAGAATTGGGGCAAACAGGAAGCTGGAATGAATCTAGAGCTCACAATGCCACGGTAATCAAGCGCGATGAACTTTATTATATGTGGTTCACAGGTAGGAACGAAAATATGGAAGTCGGCATGGGCTTGGCTTATTCTCAAGATGGTATCTCATGGACCGAGGAAGAACTGAATCCCATATTTATGATGGATCCCCTGATTGAGTGGGAGTCAATTTATCCGACTTTGCCTGCCGTGGTAGAGCGTGAAGACGACAGTTTTATAATGGCATACATGGGTTTCGATGGGCTTTATCGACAGGTTGGGCTTGCTACCTCACCAGATGGTATTCAATGGACTCGGCACCCAAATAATCCAATTATCCCACATGGTGCAGTTGGCAGCTGGAATGAAGAAACGAGTACTGGACCCAGTATTGCGATTATTGAGCAAGGCCTGTATCGGATGTGGTATGCCGGAAACTCAATTTATAGCACTTCAACCACCTGGTCATTTGGACAAGGTGATATTATTTTTGATCCCATGGGGGATGTAAACTATGACTACACGCTGAACATCTCTGATGTGATTCAGCTTGTAAGTATCATATTGGGAAATCTGGAGGCAAGTGAGTATCAACTGGATATGGCTGATTTCAATCAGGATGAGTCAGTAGATGTGTCAGATCTTCAAGTCTTGATAAACACCATATTGGAGTGAGCTCTTTTCTTCACCCCTCGGTTTTCCTCCATATAGTAGCGATATCATTAGTGGTTCTATACTGAGCTGACTTATTTTGGCAATCCAATTACCCAAAAGGGCATTTTGAATGAAGCGCATTCCCAAAAATGGAATAGATCAAAGCAAAATATTAGACGAGATGCGAGCGTATGGTGGTCAGGATGTGAATTATCGTGATTCCCGAACCTGGAGCCTGGTCTATCACCTGGATGATAAACACACGGACTTTTTGAAACAGGCCTATGGCTTGTATTTCTCCGAGAATGCCCTTAACCCCATGGCCTTTAAAAGCCTGAAACGCTTTGAAACAGATATCATCAACATGACAGCCGCCATGCTACATGGTGATAAGAAGGCAGTAGGTACTGTTACTTCTGGTGGAACTGAAAGCTGTTTGCTACCAGTACTGACCTATCGTGACAGAGCCAAAGCACTTCGAAAGCTGCCCTTTAAGCCGGAAATGATAGCCCCAGAGAGTGTCCACGTGGCCTGGAGCAAAGCCGCTAAATATTTTGGTGTGAAAATTAAGTACGCTCCCCTCAAGTCAGATTTCCGCGTGGATGTTAGTGCGGTAAAAAAAATGATCAATCGACGCACCATCATGCTGGTCGGTTCGGCCCCATCTTATCCCCATGGTGTGATAGACCCCATTGAGGAACTGGGGCGGTTAGGACTCCAGCATGATTTACCCCTCCAGGTGGATGCTTGCCTGGGTGGATTTCTACTACCCTTTATTGAAATGAATGG
>JABMOS010000050.1 GCA_013203185.1 Fidelibacterota bacterium
GCTTACCGCTGCTTCCTTCCGGATCTGACGGGGTTCGGCTCGCTCTCATTGCAGGACCTGAAAGCACAACGCATCTTCAAGATCAGATGATGTTTAAATTTCTTTAAAAAAGCAGAATAATGTATCAATTATCAGGTGCGAAGGAAGTCTGATTTGATCTTATTATGAGAGTGATACTAAATCCTCTTTTGTAAAAAACCGTTCCAAAACTTTAATCATCATCTCATGATCTTTTACGCCTGCTGTTTCTCTAATTGAATGCATGGAAAGCATGGCATTGCCAACATCCACTACAGGTATCCCTAAACCCGTAGCTGTAATGGGTCCAATAGTAGATCCACAGGGTAAATCGGTTTTATGGACATAATGCTGGACAGGTACATCTACATCCTTACACAATTGTTCAAATATGGCTGAGGTAAAGGCACTAGTAGCATAACGGTGATTTACATTCCTCTTGATGACTGGCCCCCTGTTCATCTTCACAGCATGCTGTGGGTCGTGGAATTCCGCATAGTTTGGATGGATGGCATGGGCACCATCTGCTGAGATGCAAGCGCTATGGGCCAGGGCTCTCTGGGTCATGTGATTGGATTCATCTGAACCAACCACACGAGTGATAATATCGCGGATAAAACCAGAGGCAGCACCATTCTCAGTTGAGCTACCTATCTCTTCATTGTCAAATAATGCAACCATGGCTGTTTGTGGCGCAGAAAATTCGCTTGAAGTAAGGGCCTGGATAGAGGCATGGCACATGGTGAGATTATCAATTCTTCCACTCACGATGAACTCATCGTTCAACCCACTTGTGGTGGCAGGTTGGGTGTCATAACATTCCAGTTGCCAACTGGCAATATCATCAATTCCAACCTTCAGCGTTTCAGCAATAAGTTTTCCTATCAGTCCAGCATCAACAGAAACACCATCTTTGGATTCAAGAGCCAGAATAGGTGGCATGTGGTTTTGCTTATTAAGCATCAACCCCTTTTCATTCACTTCCCGATTCAAGTGAATTGCCAGTTGAGGAATCCTCAAAAGCACTTTTTCTGATTTAAATGGAACCACTTTAAGCTTGCCCCCCTCTTTAAGGATAACCCGACCAGCGAGAGAAAGATCACGATCTGTCCAACTTGCCAAAAGGGGACCACCATAGACTTCCACACCGAGTTGAACATAGCCACTGTTGGAATATTGGGGTTTTGGTTTTAGATGGAGTCCCGGAGAATCCGTGTGGGCACCAACAAGACGTACTCCTGGGGTGTCACCATTACTCATTTGCCATGCAGCCAGGGCTGATTGACTCCTGATAACATAGTACTTTAAATTTGCCTTTAAATCCCAGGCATCTTTCTCATCCAGTTGAATAAAACCATTTGATTTGAGCGTTGCCTCAGCTGTGAGAACCGCGTGATAAGCAGTTACGCTTTGATTTAGATAATCGATGAGCCTTGTGATCATGGTGATATTCCTTTATTTCAAAATCTTCGTTTAAAATATTTTCCAGGTAATTGCTGAATAAAACCCTTCATTTCTAGCTGTAACAAGGTTCCCAGCAGTGCGAAAGTAGTCTGACCAGACACTATGGACAAATCATCAATGTGAATTTGTTCAGTATCAGAGAGATGTTCAAGTAGCGCTTTTTCTAAAGGATCCGCGGCTATAAGTAGTTCCTGTTGGCCCTGGGAGCTGCCTATTTTAAATCTCTCTCCCAGTTCCTCCAGGACGTCCTCTACATTTTCAACCAACTTGGCTCCCTGCTTGATCAGAAGATTGGTTCCACGGCTCTGGCGACTGTTTACCGGTCCCGGTACTGAAAAGACTTCCCGGTTTTGGTCCAGTGCAAAATAGGCTGTAATGAGTGACCCACTACGTTCTGCGGCTTCAACCACGATAGTTCCCATAGTGAGACCAGAAATAATACGATTCCGCCGTGGAAAATTTTGCGCATCAGGCTTGCTACCCATGAGAAATTCTGAAATCAACAAGCCTTTGTTTGATATCTCCTCAAAAAGAGGACGATTCTCAGCCGGATAGATCCTGTCCACACCATTTCCCAGAACTGCAATGGTTTGACCGCCAGCATTCAGACATGCTTCATGGGCATGGGTGTCCACACCCTTCGCAGCACCAGAAACCACAGTGAGACCCCTTTGGGCTAGATCTCTGCTGAACTCCCTGGATATTTGCTTGCCATAGGGGCTGGGAGTTCTTGTGCCAACCATGCCTATACTGTCCGAAGCCAGCAAGTCTGTATTGCCCCTGCAAAACAGGGCTATGGGAGGATCATAGATTTGCTTTAATTGCTCAGGATAGACATCATCCCAAAGGCTGATGAGTTGCACCTGGAATTTGTCGATTAATTTTTCTTGTCCAGCAAGGAGTGCTTCATCAGGTTCACTTAATATGGCACGGGCAATTTTATCCTTTATACCAGAGATTCTTGTCAACTCTTGATAGCCGACTGAGAAGATATTCTCCAGTGAACCAAATGCTGAGATAAGGTCTAGGGTTTTACGTGGACCAACACCGGGGATGCTGAGCATCCTAATAATATTGAAAAGTTTGCTATTCACTTATGCTGGTTGAGAGAGCCTTGATTAAATCCTCCAGTCCTTCTCCGGATACGGACGATATTGGGAATAAGTCTACTGGTTCGAAAGTGGACATCTTTGGTACCCCCACAAAGGAGTCCATCTTGGTGACTGCCAGCATCCGCTTACGCTGAATTAACCCAGGGCTGTATTTCTTTACTTCCTCAAATAAAAGGCGATATGAATTAGCGGGATCCTCATCGTTTGCATCTACCAAGAATAAGAGAACACTACAACGCTCGACATGTTTTAGGAATTGAATTCCTAGTCCCTTGCCCTCGTGAGCCCCTTCAATGAGTCCAGGTATATCTGCCATTACAAAACTAGAATAGGCCCCAGATTTCACAATCCCAAGATTCGGTGTTAATGTGGTAAATGGATAATCTGCGATCTTTGGTTTGGCTCTGGACACTCTGGACAGCAAGGTTGATTTTCCAGCGTTTGGGAATCCAACCAACCCTACATCTGCCAGAACTTTCAACTCAAGTTCCAGGTCACGTTCACGGCCATCACGACCATATTCAAATTCACGAGGTGCTTGATGTGTTGGGGTGACAAATTCTGCATTGCCCCTGCCTCCACGACCCCCATGGGCTACAACGATGGATTCACCATCAATTTGCAAGTCTGCCACCACTTCTCCATTGTGTAAATCTTTGACAATGGTTCCAGCAGGGACTTTAACGGTAATATCTGCGCCCTTTTTACCTTGTCGGAGACTGCCTTCACCATGCTTGCCCCTGTTGGCTTTGTATATGCGATGATACCGAATATCCTGCAATGTGTGGAGTTGGGCATCCACTTGGAGGATGATACTGCCACCCCTTCCTCCATTCCCGCCTGAAGGCCCGCCTTTGGGAACAAACTTTTCTCGGCGAAAGGCGATGATACCATCTCCCCCTTTTCCAGGGATGACCTTGATCTTTACATAATCAACAAATCTCATTATCCGTCCTAACGGTGGCGTTGAGCCAGATCATCCATTCTTCTTTTTAAATATGATAGGAAGGCCCTATCTTCAATTTCCATATCTTCGATGAGAACTTCGGCAACCTCCTCATAATCAAGAGCGCAGAGGATAGATACTTCACCGTTTTTCTCCCAACCATCTGTTACTTCCACATGATTCATTATTTGTTCAAGTGTTACAGGAAGCCCGGATAAAAGTTGGAATTTGTCATCGTCAGTATATTTGATCTGCTTTTCATCCCAATAATCACGTAGAATGACTTCAATCTCGCTCATGAGTAAGGTGTGCAATTCTGATTGCGCTTCTTGAACAGATTTATCCATATCATTGGAAAATTCTTCAGGCAAATGTATAACCATAAATATGGTATCTCTCACAGCGATATGCGTGTCTACCCATTTTGGTGCATCCTTGGTACCGGCACTTGGAAGTTCATATTTCACTGATTCCGAAGCACAACCGATTATGAAGATCACTGCCAGAGGAAAAATGATTCTCATATTTTGGATTCTCATGTTTGTGTCTCCAATTGTTGTCGAACAATATCTGCGATGGCTCCTGAGGAAACCATTTCATATATGGCCTCGATGTGAGCACTCAGGGGACCATCAACCTCAAGATATGGTACTTGTTTCCGAATGAGTTGATAGATGGCTTCACTTGAAGACGCAAGATGATACTGAGGATTTAGGTCTCTTGCCTGTGCAGCACACATGAGCTCGATGGCGAATATTCTTGAAGCATTAGAGATAACCTGTCTGAGCTGATGTCCAGCTATAGGCGCCATACTCACATGATCTTCCTGATTGGCTGAAGTGGGGATTGAATCAACTGAAGCCGGATGACTCAAGGACTTATTCTCACTGGCCAGGGCTGCAGCAGTAACATGAGCTATCATAAAACCAGAGTTCAAGCCTGCCTCTTGCATAAGAAACATGGGCAAATTGCTTTGACTCGTTTCCTGGAACGCAGCAATTCTCCGTTCACTCATGGAAGCTACATCTGACAGGGATATTGCCAGAAAGTCCATAATGTGTGCAATGGGAGCTGCATGAAAATTGCCCCCGGACACAATTTTATTTTCTTCGATTAGTGTGACTGGGTTGTCAGTGGTACTATTGGCCTCTTGCGTAAGAATACGTTCGGCATGAACAATTAAATCATACCATGAACCATGAACCTGTGGCATGCAGCGGAGGCTGTAGAAGTCCTGAACTCTGTCACAATCAAGGTGAGCATCTCGATACCCACTGTTGGCCATGAGGGTATATATCACCTCTCCAGCATAGACCTGACCTGGTTGGTTCCGCGCTTCCTGGATTTCTTTTTTAAATGCCGTATCTGTGCCAAGCATAACTTCAGTACTAAAGGCGCCTGCAGCTGAAATGGTTAAAAATAAATCCCGTATATTTTCCAGAGATTCAATCGCCATTGCCGTGCTCACCTGCGTCCCGTTTATCAGGGAAAGGCCTTCTTTTTCCTTCAATTCCACAATTGGTAGATTGAACTTTTTTAATATTCCCATAGCAGGTTCAACTGATCCATCCTCTTGCAGAAATTGGCCCTCTCCAATGAGGGGTAAGGCCAGGTCTGCCAGGGGTGCCAGATCCCCACTGGCCCCCACACTCCCTCTTTCTCGGATGGCAGGAGTGAGATTATGGTTATAAAGTTCCAACAATGCTTGAATCACTTCGAGTCTGATCCCTGAATAACCCCTTAGAAGACTATTGATCTTAAGGAGCAGGATCAGCCTGACTGTCTTTTGTGAAAAATAACCACCGGTCCCTGCAGCGTGACTTCTTAACAGGTTGACTTGAAGTTGCCTCAAATTTTCACTGGAAATTTTTTGATTGGCAAGCTTGCCAAATCCAGTGTTTACACCATAGACTGTTTTCCCGGACTCCAGCATGTATTCAACAACTTCACGGGATTTTCGCACAAGGTGAGTTGATTCTAAAGAAAGAGATAATTTTGTAGGCGATTTTAGTTCTTCAAATATTCCTTGAAGCGACAATGAGTTACCATCTAAAATCATATCGTTCTCACTTTAGTTTGTATTGGCATCTGCAATTCCGTGCGATCTATACCAATCTCGGATGGAATCAACCAATTCTCTTTCTGAATTTGCCGGGACGTGAGGTATAGGCGTAGAATTACGGAAATAATCACCATATCGTTTGGTAAATATTCGCTCATCCAGTGAAAGTATGGCCCCAAAATCAGAAGTACTCCGAATAAGTCGTCCAACCCCCTGTTTGTATTTTATAGCCGCCTCAGGAACGCTGTACCCCATAAAGTCGTTCTCACCGGCAGCCTTCAGAGCATCACTATTGGCCCTTACGATGGGATCAGAAGGCACCAGGAAGGGTAGCTTGGCAATAACCAACAATTGAAGGGCATCACCGCGGATATCCACACCCTGCCAGAAACTGTCAGTGGCCAACAGAATACTATCCGGGTATTTTTGAAACTGATTAATCAAATCCATCCGGGACACTCGACTTGATTGAACCAGCAAACGACGACCTGATCCTTTAATACGATCCTCCAGTTCTTCCTGCCAATTCATCAGCATGGTATAGCTGGTGAACAATATCATGGTACCTACTGGATGTGTTTTCCAAATTTTTTCCAAAAGAAATAGAACCTCAATGGTGTAGTTCTCAGCATTTTGGGGTCCCATGAATGTTGGGACGAATATTCTTGCCTGGTCCTCATAGAAAAATGGTGATGGATAAGTCATTTCTTTCAGTCTGTCATGACCCTTTAATCCCAGTCGTTGTTTGAGATAACTGAAACTTCCATCGATGTTGAGGGTACCTGATGTGAATATGGCACAGGCCAGATCTTCATATAATCGATCTTGTAACTGTGCACCTATCTCAAGGGGAACCTGGACAAATTTAACGGATACGACCTCGCTTTTTGGCAGAATCTCAAACCAATAGATCAACTCAGGATTATCGGCAGCGGCCTGTTTATCCATAGTTTCAAGAGTGTGGACCATCATCTCACGCCAGGATAGGAATCTTGAGCTAATCTCAGAAAGACCTGGTAGTGAATCATCATCCAACTCATCCAGGGATTTTTCTACATCTCGAACCAGGTTGTTTAGTGATGTCAAACTGGTAATGACTGAGTACCAGATTCCTCGGACTGGTGCAAACGGATCCCTGTCAGAGGTATACAGTTCCTTGTAGGTAAACGTAGCGCGCTCGATATCCCGCTGGCGGGTTGCCTTAAACTCTGTAAAGAAGGTTAGCAATGTCTTGTCAAATTCTTGAATGTCGGTCTCAAGTTGATCCAATTGAGCCGAAATCCCTGACTTTTGCTTTTCATCTACGAGTACCAGAAGGTGCCTCAGCTCAATAGACATACCACTTTTACTGCGTCCTTTATAAAACAGCTGATCCATCTGGATTCTAAGACTTTTGTATGAAAATTCTGCAGCGAAAAATTGATATGCCGTCTTTTCAAGGAGATGGGCCTCATCAACTATGAGCCTTTGATAACGTGGTAAAATAGCATGATCGGCAGCAGCATCTGCAAGGAGCAAAGAATGATTGACTACTACGATATCAGCTTTGGCAGATTCCTGACGCAATTTACCCAGATAACAGAAATCATTGTGGGCACATGTATTGGTTGTACAGAATCCTGGTTCACTGTTCAGCTTTGACCAGACCAATGCATTCCCCACAGTATGAAACCCATTATGTTCATCAATGTCACCTGTGGGTGTTTCGTGGGCCCAGACAACCAGGGTCTGGAGTGCCTCCTTTTCGCGACGGCTAAATCTCCAGCTCACATCACGAATGGCTCTCTGCCATTTGGTCTTACAGATATAATTATTTCGACCTTTGAGGAGCAAAGCCCTTACAGGCAAGCCCAGCTTCTCCTGGATGAAGGGAATTTCCTTATGGAAAAGCTGATCCTGCAAATTCTTGGTATTACAACTGATGAAGATGGGCTCATCTTCTTTAAGCTCATGACGGGTTAGGACCGCCGGAATGGTATATGCCAGACTCTTCCCCACACCAGTCCCGGCCTCTCCCATGAGAAACTCATCGTTCCGCATGGCATATTGAATATCATGAGCCAATGTCACCTGAGTTTCACGCGGTTCATATCCTTCAAGATGTTTGGAAAGCAACCCTTCATCAGAAAATATCTGATCAAGATCGGGATAGCCTCCCTCACCGGTAGAATGACGAATGTTAGGTTTCTGAGGCAATGGAATTCTGGGATATTCTTCCAGCCCTTCCAGGGCTCTTCCAGTTGCCGTCCATTCCAGCATAGCTTTGTAAAGGGGTTCATTGGGTAGGTCAGTCCCATGCATCACATCAACCAATACTTTTAACACATCTGGTGAGAGTCTCTTCATCTCTGAGATAAGTATAAGGAGTAAATCTGCAACCATGTCTGCGTCAACATCAGCCCGGTGAGCACCCTCTTTGGACAAGCCATAGAATTCAGCTGCCGTCCCCAGCTTATGATTGATCATATCATATCGTAGGGTTCTAACCAGACTCAAGGTATCAATGCGCTGATTCTTGAGAGGTATACCGTCGATAGCTTCTCTTTTGACGTTGAGAAAATTATGATCAAAGTAAATATTGTGAGCAACCAATGGATGGTCCCCGAGAAAATCGTAGAGGTCATCCACAACTTCCTCAAAAGTTGGAGCATCTGCCACCATTTCATTGGTGATTCCCGTAAGTTTGGTAATGAATTTTGGAATTCTTACTGGTGGCTTGATAAACTGTTGATAGCGTTCAGTGGCCACACCATTAACAACCTTGACTGCACCAAATTCAATAACGAAATCTACCTTTGGATCAAGACCAGTGGTCTCTAAATCAAAAGAGACGAAGGTTCCGAGGCCAATTCCTTGTAGATATTCTGAGAAATTCATGCTGACATCTCAGATGGGGTCACGGGTGAAGATATTTTCAATTTGTCCTGAGCTTTCTATGCAGGCAAGAGACTAAACTCCAGCAAATGCACGGGTGACATCGAGCAGAATTTTGGGTTTTTCTCTGGCGACTGCGGTAAAGATTTTTAATAGTGATAAATTTTCTGAAGGCGTTTTGACAAGCCTATGGGCGATTTTGTTTAATTGATCATCTGTAATTTCTTCGATAGCCTGTGAAATCCTGTAAAAAGTTTCGTGGTTTTTCCCTTCCGATTTATGCCATCTCTGGGGATAATCCTTTAACCCTTCAATTGTATAATCACCAGATTGAATGGCTTGTCCTGCTACGTCTCCGGCAATCTGCCCCCCTTCCATGCCTGTGATAATTCCACCACCGGTCACTGGATTTACCATGCGAGCGGCATCACCAGTTAACATGAGACCATGAGCAGTAATTTTCTTTAGGGTCTTTGCAATGGGAATGCCACCACATACACTGGTCAAGACACTCGCCTTTGGAAAATATTTTTTGATGAAAGCATGGGTCATATCATGGGCATTATGATTTTTAGCGTGTACACCACTGACCCCCAATCCAATATTTGCCATACCATCTCCCTTGGGAAATATCCAGAGATATCCGCCTGGTGCCCAATTATCCCCCACAAAAAAATCAATCATTTCCTGATCAACATCAATATTGCCTACGCTTGCCTGATACCCTGATTCCATATCCTTCAGCTTTGTAGCGGTTCTAATTCCGGCCATTCGCCCAACACGGGACTCAACACCATCCGCAGCGATAACAATTTTTGATGTGAGTTGACGATTTTCTCCCATGTATTGATATTTCACACCGCAGACAGAATCATCTTCAATGATAAGTCCATCAACATAAGCACGAGTTTGAATATCCACACCAGCTTGACTGGCTCTATTGGCGAGGGCGTAATCAAACAATCTTCGATGAAGAACATATCCTGCATCCTGCATTCCAAAATCAACCTGGGTATTGTCTGGAGAACGCATGCGCACTTTTGAAATGGTTGTGGCAATCCAATTTGGATCTGGATCAATAAATTTCTTCAGTCCTGTGGCACCGACACCTTCTCCACATCTGACGGGATAGCCAATGTCTCGATCTTTCTCAAGCATCATGGTTTTAGCGCCCTGCTTGGCAGCTGCTTCTGCGGCCATTGATCCCGCTGGCCCCCCACCCACTACAATAACATCATAATCAGTCATGCGTTACTCCCTCTTTGGTCACATCAGAAGAAAGCACATCTATTGGACACACCCAGATACAAATGTCACAGTCAATGCAGGTATCATGAATGATTGAAATATCAGCCTCGCGCAATTCAATGGCATCAACGGGACAAACAGCCACGCAGGTACCACAAAAATCACATCGATTATCTTTTACAAGGATCATACTAAACCCCTTTTATATATACTCGATCAATTCAGGGGACATTCCTTTCCACCTGAGATGATCGATTAAGAATTAACCTGTTAAAATAGGAATCAAAGGTGCATTCTAAATGATTAAATGCACTGGATTTTCTGGAGAGAAGTGAATCGGTTAGCGCTCACTCCCCTGGAATACCTTATTCCAGAATATTTAAACTATACCCAAACTATTAAGCAAGACCAGCAAAATCAACGCTGGAGCCACGAATCGCAGGAATACAAACCAGATACCCTCGAACCAGGGATAGGCTTCGAATAAGTGCTCTGCACCCTCTTTAACTGCTGTCATAACGGAAGTCCTGGTCCACACCCATCCCACAAATATGGCTATCATTAGACCCCCGAATGGGAGCAAGATATTGGAAGCAATAAAATCCACCACATCAAAAAATGTTTTTCCAAAAAGAGTGACGTCAGACATGAGATTAAACGACAATGCAGAAGGAATACCCAAAAGATAAATTGAACCACCAAATATTATGACTGCACCTTTGCGATTCCAGCCTTTTTCGTCTACAAAATAAGCAACCACTACCTCCAGCAATGAAATGGCCGACGTAAGGGCAGCGATGGCCAAGAGCAGAAAAAAGAGAAATGAGAAGTAAACGCCTCCAGTCATTCCGGCAAAAACAGCTGGCAGGGTCTGAAATATCAAACCAGGACCTGCAGCCGGATCAAGACCTGAGGCAAAGACAGCCGTAAATATTGCCACACCTGCCATAATAGCAATCAGCGTGTCTAGAAAAACAATCTGGGCTGCAGCAGTTATGACACTATCCTTCTTCGACATATAACTTCCATAGGTCATCATGGCACCCATACCAAGACTGAGGGTGAAAAAGGCATGACCCAGGGCAATGAGGATGGAATGACCATTAATTTTAGCCCAATCCGGAACCAGTAAAAAAGCCAATCCCTTTTCAGCTCCAGGCAGTGTGATTCCTCGAATCATGAGAATGACCAATATACTGAGAAGAATGGGCATCATAATCTTGCTGGATTTTTCGATACCACCCTGAACACCCTTGACCACAATAAACATGGTCATTGCAAAGAAAATAGTGTGAAACCCCAGGGTCCAGGTGGCACTTCCAGAAAGCTCACTAAAAAGGACACCAGCCTCTGCAGGATTATTAAAATTGGAGAGGGAACCACGGAGGGTTTCAATCACATACCCTATTGTCCAGCCACCGATAACACTATAGAAGGAGAGAATCATAAATCCGGCTGCCACGCCAAGGAAGCCTATTGATCGCCACATTTTTGAAGGGGTAAGAGCTGCAAAGGCCCCAACGGGATTGCGCTGGGTGGTTCTACCAATAAGAACTTCAGCAATAAGCACAGGGAAACCAATGATAGCTATACAGATGAGATAGACAAAAATGAAAGCAGCTCCACCATTTTCTCCGGCTATGTATGGGAACTTCCAGATATTTCCCAAACCAACTGCGGATCCAGCAGCTGCCAGGATAAATCCAAATTTTGATCCCCAAGCTTCTCGCTTCTGTGTCATATATTGGTCCTACCTCTTTGGTTTAATTTCTTGTGAGCGCTCTTCTTCCTGCTCAATTTCATACTTTTCAAAATCCCAGAGCTGAGCATCCACATAAGCATCAATCAGATTCAGCGTCCAGATCAGAGACATCATCCAAACCTTGTCATTCCTGGTTCTATGAAGGGATTCGCTTGCCAAATCAGCCTGATAGTCGTTCTGAGCAACTGAATATCCATATCCATAATAGGCAAATGCCCCGGCAAACATGAGTGCCTTAAGTGGATGACGGTTATAGAGCTGTCCGCCACCGGGAATAACTGAGAGAATCATTGCTTTCCCTGGGCTCTTCACACTGGATGAGTCAACCCGCCCCTCAATTTTCGATTGGCCATTCAACATTCCCAATGCAAGAAACAAAAGGATGATATGCTTCAGGGGAAAATACATAGATTTTATTTATGCGCTACCATTTCGATTTCCACATCGGTCCCCAGAGGCAAACCTGCAACCTGCACAGCAGCCCTGGCTGGAGCGTCATCACCGGGAAAGAATTCACCATAGATACGATTCAATTCTGCATATTGCCCGAGATCAGTCACATAGATATTGGTTTTTACCACTTTGGTGAAATCACTGCCAGCAGCTTCCAGGATAGCCTGAAGATTGTGCATAACCTGATAAACTCTATCGGAAAAGGATGATTCAACCAGTTTCCCAGTAGTTGGATCCAGTGGAATCTGACCAGCGGTATATATCAATCCATTAATCTCCACGGCCTGGTTATAGGGTCCAATTGCGGCGGGTGCAGCATCTGTACGAATAATATTTTTCATGATGATATCCTAGTATATTGCTGTTATTCAGCGTGTTGCATGATTATGGTCAAGTAATCAGATTGTCTAGCTTGCCTGGATCATAAGTAAGCATCTGCGCGTGCTATTGTCAACTTTTCCCTGTTCACTACCTTGGTATCTCTTCCAAATTAAAACTAAGAATACAGTGAAATCATTTCATCAAAGGATTGTCGTTTACGAGTCAGTTGAGTTTCACCGCCAACATTCACTACTATTTCTGGTGAAAGTGGTCGCAAATTATAGGTCGACCCCATGGAGCTGGCATAAGCCCCGGCAGATCCAATGATCATGAGATCATCTTTTTCAAATTCTGGCATATCTCTGTGTTTTGCAAGAGCATCAGAACTCTCACAGACAGGTCCAACTACATCCCCCATGCGCAATGGTCGACCTTCACGATGAGAAAAGATTGCATGGTAAGCATCATACAGAGCAGGACGGATAAGTTCTGTGGTCGCAGCATCTATGATGACAAAGTGGTGTCCACCATTCTCTTTGTTACCCAGAACTTGTGCCAGGAGGACACCTGCATTCGCAACCAGGACTCTTCCAGGTTGAATATGGAGCTGGTATTTCCCCAATTTCTCCATAGCCCTTTGTGCGATGGATTCAAGGAAAGGGGTGGTCTCTAAAATATCTTCGAAGGGATCTTCATAATTGACACCAAAACCACCACCAAGATCAATATGCGTGATGTCTACACCCCCTGCTTTTAAGGAGTCAGTGAATTGTTCCAGATACTCAATAAGATCGAAAAATGGCTGGGGTTGCAGAATTTGTGAACCAATATGACAATGAATCCCATCAAATTGAATATGGGGATAGGATTTTGCCTCGGTGAGAAAATATCTCACGTTTTCAGGACTCATCCCAAATTTGTTCTGTTTTAGCCCTGTTGAGATATGGGGATGGGTCTGGGGGTCAATATCAGGATTCAGGCGCAGGAGGACGCCTGCTTTTTTGCCAGCAATTTTAGCACGGGCTTCCAGCAGTTCCAGCTCGAAGCGGCTTTCCACGTTAAAATGGTCGATTTCTAATGCCAGGGCCAAATCTAATTCTTCTATGGTTTTGCCTACACCGGCAAAATTGATTTCAGCACCATCAAATCCACAGTGCTTGGCCATTTGGAGTTCACCAGCCGAAACAATATCAACTCCTAAACCATAGCTTCTAAAAAGTTTTAAAATGGTTGGATTTGAATTGGCTTTCATGGCGTATGAAACCTTAAAGCCACGATCAATAAATATTTCTTTCAATACTTCAACATTGCGCCTGAGACTACGTTCAGAATAGATATAGGCAGGCGTTCCATATTGTTCGGCTATATCCGCCAGGTTAACTCCATCACAATGGAGCAATTTGTCTACATACTTAAAAGGCATGTTACCAGCGGACGTTCAAGTTGCGGTTAGCATAGGTTTCATCCACTTTGCCAACTGGTGTAGAATGTGGTGCAGTATGGACCAATTCGGGATTGGTTTCCACTTCTTCAGCGATTTGCTTCATGACTGAAATAAAGCGATCCATGGTTTCTTTATTCTCACTTTCAGTCGGCTCAATCATGAGGGCTTCTTTTACAATGAGAGGAAAATACATGGTTGGTGAATGGAATCCAAAATCCAGTAGTCGTTTGGCAATATGGAGGGCGTTGGTTCCCTTCTCCTTCTGGGATTGTGCAGAAAGCACAAACTCATGCATACAGGTTCTGTCATACGCCAGCTCAAAGACATCCTTGAGTTTATGCATCATATAATTCGCATTGGAGATAGCAATCTCAGAAATGTTTCTGAGACCATCTGGTCCCAACATCCTGATATAGGTCCAGGCACGTAGCAATACGCCAAAATTCCCATAAAATCCATGAACACGCCCAATACTATGCTCATAGCCATATTCTAAATGATATGTATCTTCATGTAGCTCCACTCGGGGCCTGGGTAAAAATGCTGCAAGTTTGTCAGTAACACCAATGGGACCAGCACCAGGACCGCCACCGCCATGGGGTGTTGAAAAGGTTTTGTGAAGATTCAGGTGTGTAATATCAAATCCAAGGTCTGCAGGTCGTGTGATACCCAGAAGGGCATTCATATTCGCGCCATCCATGTACATAATGCCATCAACTCCATGAATGAGCTCTGAAATCTTGCTAATGTTTTCCTCAAACAATCCCAATGTATTGGGGTTGGTCAACATAAAGCCAGCGACACGTTCATTAATTTTTGATTCGAAGTCTTCCAGATCCACCAGGCCTTTTGAGTTACTTTTAATCTCAACGACCTTATAGCCTGCCATGGCAACAGAGGCTGGATTGGTACCATGTGCAGCAGATGGGATGAGGATGATATCTTTGTCATTTCCCCTTAATTCATGATATTTCCGCATGAGCAATACACCAACGAGCTCCCCTTGTGATCCTGCTGCAGGCTGGAGTGTAAATGCTGTCATACCTGTGATGGCACATAATTGTTGCTCTAATTCATGATAGATACCAAGGAGGCCCTGACTCAATTCTTCCGGTTGGTAGGGATGGACATCTGCCAGAACTGATGCCGTCCAATCATTAATCTTGGGGTTATACTTCATAGTACAGGAGCCTAAAGGATACAGATCTTTGTCCACGTGATGATTCTTGGTTGAAATGCCAATATAATGGCGAACCAGTTCTGGTTCAGAAACTTCTGGAAGACGTGGCGCCTCAGCTCTCAGATATTTTGAGGGAATAAGGTCACTTAAGACTTTTTCTGGCACATCTAAATCTGGAATTGATGTTGCAACATGTCCAGATGTAGACTTTTCAATAATTAATTGAGCTTTTTTCATCCCAAACGATCTCCTATTAAATCAAACACACCGGCAATGACTGTCTTCAATGCAGCAGCATCTTTTCCACCGGCTGTGGCTAGTTGTGGTTTTCCGCCACCACCACCGCCCAACTTCTGGCCCAATTCACGTACGATATCACCAGCCTTCAATTTATGCTGGGCAATCACGTCATCTGACACGACGCAAACCACATATGGTGATCCTTCGATGACAGTTCCCAGGACTCCCAGACCACTCTTCATTTGCCTGATCAGTTCTGAGCCAAGGTCTTTAAGTGCCTCTGTATCAGGAACTTCTACAATTTCACTTAAGACATTCACACCACCAATGGATTTTGAATTTCCCAGGATGTCAGACAGTATGGAAGCAGCCTGATCGAAGGACAATACCTTGACTTGCTTCTCCAGAGCTTTCTTCTCATCCAATAAATGCTGTGTCTTTGAACCAAGATCCTCAACATCTGAGGTGAGTAAATGGCGTAATTGGTTGATGGTCTCACGCTCCAGCCTTGCATTTTCTTCAGCAACCTTCCCGGTTACTGCTTCAATTCTTCGAACGCCTGCTGCAATGGCAGCTTCAGATTCGATACGAAAAAACCCGATATCTCCAGTTGCCTGGACATGAACGCCACCACACAGCTCATGGCTGTACTCACCAAACTTAACCGTACGAACCTCGTCACCATATTTTTCACCAAAGAAAGCCAGAGCTCCCTCTGTTTTTGCTTCATCAAAGCTCATATTGCGAATACTGGCGAAGTTGTTCTCCCTGATTTCAGCATTAACCAAGCGTTCAGCCTCACTAATCTCTGCTGGGGTCATCTTTTCAAAATGGTTGAAATCAAAACGCAGGTGGGTCGCATCCACTAGCGAACCAGCTTGTTTGACGTGATCACCCAGGATTTTCCTCAGTGCAGCATTCAATAAATGAGTGGCTGAGTGGTTTCGGACAATGGCCTTACGCCGCTGCGAGTCGATCACTGCAATCACTGGATCTGTATTGAATTCACCTGAAAACAGCTTGGTGGCATGAACAATGGAATCCCCCTCTCGCCGTGTGTCTAATACTTCCAGCTCCATTTTGGCATTATAGATTCGACCTGTATCGCCTACCTGACCGCCACTTTCTGCGTAAAAGGGTGTTTGAGTAAGAATAACATCAATATTTTTGTCCGATTTCAATACCTGGGCAATTGAAGTATCCAATTTTGGATGGGTATATCCCAAAAATTCAGAGTGTGCACCAGCATTGAGAATTTCCCACTGACTATCCTGGGTATGAGTTTGCTTGAGCTGGGTTGCCTCACGGGCCTTTTCACGCTGGCTCTTCATGAGGTTTTCGAAGGCCTCAAGATCGACATCAAAGCCCTCTTCATCCGCCATGAGACTTGTCAAATCAACAGGAAATCCAAAGGTATCGTAAAGTTTAAAAACATCTTGTCCTGAAAGTGTAGTCTGCCCTGCGGCTTTTGTATCCTTTATGATGCCAGAAAATATCTGCAAGCCCCTACCAAGAGTCTGGCTAAAAGAATCTTCCTCTGACTTGATTACCTTCTGAATAAAAGCGACACGTTCATTGAGTTCTGGATAGGCATCACCCATGACAGAGACAACAGTGGGAACGAGTTTATAGAGAAAGGCATCATTCATGCCCAAATTACGTCCATAACGGGCTGCTCTCCGCAATATGCGGCGCAAGACATATCCTCGACCATCATTGGAGGGCAGAGCGCCGTCAGAGATGGAAAAAGTCAACATTCGGATATGATCGGCAATAACACGATGAGCCATCCCCTTTTCATCTGGTTCATAGGCAATACCGGACAGGCTTGATATTTCATCTAGAATAGGTGTAAACAAGTCAGTATCGTAATTACTGTCTTTTCCCTGGAGATAGGCAACCACGCGTTCCAGGCCGGCCCCTGTATCAACATGCTTATTGGGCAGTTCTGTTAATTCACCACTCTGATCACGGAAATACTGAATAAACACCAGATTCCACAACTCCATGAAACGTGGGCTGTCGGTGTTTACCCCTAATTCAGGATGAGAACCATGAATGGCAGGGTCACCGCCTATGTCAACATGTATTTCAGAACAAGGACCACAAGGACCAGTTTCACCCATTTCCCAAAAGTTGTCCTTATTTCCAAAACGTAAAATATTTTCTCTGGGGATATCAGTCAGAGTTTCCCATAGTTCAAAAGCTTCGTCATCATCCTTATAGACAGTTGCATACAGCTTATCCTTAGGGATTTTCCAGACATCAGTGAACAATTCCCAGGCCCATTGAATAGCCTCTGTCTTGTAGTAATCACCAAAGCTCCAATTTCCCAACATTTCAAAAAAGGTATGGTGGTATGTGTCCCGACCCACTTCCTCCAGGTCATTGTGCTTACCACTGACTCGGATGCATTTTTGAGAATTTACTGCCCTGGGATGGCCAGCAGTCTCTGTTTCCAAAAAGATGCCTTTAAACTGATTCATTCCTGCATTAGTAAACAACAAAGTGGGATCATCAAATGGAACAACCCCAGCACTACGTACAAATTTATGATTTTTGTCCTGAAAGAACGTTATAAACTGATTGCGAATTTCTTGTGATGTCATTGTGCCTCAATGAGTTAGAGATACTACTTAAATAATGGATAAATACTTAGCAAAGAACGCGCTATTATAGTTAGCAACATTCCAAAATGGAAGTATGGATATTGATTTATTCCCATCATTACTCATTTTTTTACATCGCCCATTTCAAATGCTCCCTGAATTCTTGCAGAGGATTACTTTTATAAATCAAAAAGCACCACTCCTGGTGGTGCTTTTTAGAAATAGTTAATAATATTTATTAATCGATAAGTCTAAACATTCGACTGGGACGCAACTTAAATATTCTTTTTAGCAGATTTGGTTCCGTCTGCTCCCAACTGAGGTAGGTGAGAATGGCCTCTCCGATGATATTGGATTCTGGGACCAACCCCCAGTAGCGACTGTCATGGGAATTATCCCGATTATCTCCCATCATAAAGTAGTGATTTTCTTCACAGATGTAGTGATCTGTTGGGGCACCGTCGATATTGAGCTGACCTGAAATTCCTGGGGTTACCTCGTGGCCTTCCAGTGAGATCACATTTACAGCATGATCCAGATTTATATTACTAAAAATCAGTGTATCTCCTGCTGCAGGGATATGAAGGGGTCCGAAATAATCGCGATTTCCCATGCCCCGCGGGAAAATCATCCGCTCAGCGTACGCTTCATCGTACACATTTAATTTTGAGGCTCGCCCGTGTTCTGGCAGATCAAACTGCACACCATCCACAAATACATCTTTTTCAATAATTTCAAGGGTTTGGCCTGGTCCAGCAATACAACGTTTGATATAATTTAGACTTGGATCATGGGGTCCAATCTGGAGCCCTGGCCATTTGTCATTTGGATAGCGAAAAATGACCACATCACCGGTTTTGGGCGCTTCAAATCCAGGTAACCTATAGTAGGGGATGGAAAATCCGAAGTTGGTCCAGGGGATGCCAATCCAATCAGGTGTTCGAATGCCATAAATGAATTTATTACCGAGAATGAAGTCACCAATTTTGATAGTGGTTTCCATGGATCCTGTAGGGACATTATACGCCTCGATGACGGTAGCTCTCAAGATCAGCACTGAAACGATGATGTGCATTAGACCACGAAATGCACTGCTATTCTTTGATCGTTTCGCCTGTTTTTCTTTTTCACTCATATATTCGCTCTCCCGATGTTGGTGTCGTCCCATATTAATGAGGCGACCCTCATTCAACGGAACAAATTTTAAAAAGTTCAGCTTTTTATTTCTAGTAAGCAGCCCCATGTGATGCAGTTTTCAGGTCAGGGGCACCGATCCAACCACCAAATATCTTATCCCGGGCAATGGCATTCACCTCGCCATAGCCATAACGTGGTGTCAGTTCATAACCCATGCCCCTTAATACCTCCATCGTTTCAGGACTTATTGCGCCAGGGCCGTAGTGAATCACATCCGGTCGCCATTGATGATGAAATCGAGGGACGTTGACAGCATCATGAACTGGCATCCCAAAATCAACCATATTATTGATCACCTGGAGAACCGTAGTGATAATTGTGGATCCTCCTGGAGCGCCGACAACGAGAACGACTTTTCCATCTCTGGCCAGAATAGTAGGGGTCATGCTGGAAAGCATTCGTTTTTTGGGTGCAATTGCATTGGCTTCATTCCCAAGGAGACCAAAGGAATTGGGTGCACCTGGTTTGGAACTAAAGTCATCCATTTCATTATTCAGTAAGAAGCCATAGCCTTCAACAGTCACATAAGAACCAAAGGACCAATTCAAGGTTGTAGTGACACTAACTGCATTCCCCCATTTATCTACAACTGAAAAATGAGTGGTCTCCTCACTCTCGTGTCCACCTAGTTCAATACCTGCTAACTCCCTGTCATTCAATGGATAAATAGAATCACTTGGTGTGGCAGACAGGCTATCATAGTCCACCATCCGAAGGGCAGCATAGGCTTTGGACAATAATTTTTCCTGAGGGACTTCAAAAAAGTCTGAGTCACCGAGCCACACACTTCTATCGGCATAGGCCCGTTTTTCTACTTCGGCTAACATCTGTATATGTTGAGCAGAATGCCATCCCACAGAATCGAAAATCATTGGCTCCATCATATTGAGCATTGAGATTAGCGCAATACCTCCTGAGCTCGGAGGTGGCATTGATAAGACTTCCAAACCACGATAGGTGCCCACCACTGGCTCCCTTACACGGGCAGTATAATTTTTGAGATCCTCCAGCGTGATGCTGCCACCTTTAGCTGAGATACTTTTTACGAGAGCCTCAGCAACTGGGCCCTCATAGAATCCAGCGTTGCCTTTTTTCTGGATGCGTTTCAAAGTCCCTGCGAGATCAGGCTGTTTGAAGGTCTCTCCTGGCTTATAAATGTCGCCATCCCGGCAAAATATGCGTCTGGTTTCATCAAATCCCTCAGCAGCCTTATTTAGCCAACCAAATGAATAGGCCAGATCAAAGGGAATTGTAAAGCCCTTCTGTGCAAGTTTGATGGCGGGCTTCATCACTTTCTTGCGCGTCATGGATCCATAGTTGTCCAAGGCAAGTTGTAAACCAGCCACTGTCCCGGGGACGCCAACCGCAAGCCCACCGCGGGTGCTGAGCTGTGAAACGACTTTACCACTGTCATCCAAAAACATGTCTCTGTGGGCCTTTCCAGGAGCCATTTCGCGATAATCTATGGCAAATTTTTGGCCATCTGCCATGTGAATGATCATAAACCCACCACCACCTATGTTGCCTGCTTGAGGAAGGGTCACTGCCAATGCATAGCTGACTGCTACGGCTGCATCTACTGCATTTCCGCCATTTTTGAGTATTTCGATTCCGGCTTCACAGGCTTCAAGATCATGGGCCACTACCACCCCGTTCTCGCCGTAAATACTTGGTTGGGTAGCCAGTGCTACAATGCTGAAGCTAAGCGTTAAGAATAGAACAGATACGAATTTCATATGGCGTTTCCTTAAAGGGGCAAAAATGCGTCGGTATAATGATTAATTTGGGGCTTGGGTTCTGAAAAATTGACTGTAATAATGTCGAATCTGCACTCGGGTTGATCAATCTCATGCTTTTCCAGATACATTTCAGCAATTCTGGCAATTTGTTTCTGTTTTGCCGGGGTCACTCGTTCAAGGGCAAGGGAGTCATCTGTTTCTCCTGCAAAGCTCTTCACTTCAACAAAGATGACTTCTTCTGATTTTGAGGCAATCAAATCTAATTCGCCCTCCCGACCTGCATGGTAGCTATGTTCCAGGAGATGATAGCCATTCCGTATCAGATACATTCCTGCTATGATCTCCCCCATGCGTCCATAAGACGGCTCCTGTTTATAGTACTGATAGTTTTTATTGGGGCAAGAATCCACAGGTCGAAAGCTACGCCGATGCACGGGTGTACGTCCTAACTCCCTCAGCGTTTCCATATGCATTTTGGATCCATACCCCTTATGGGATTTAAAGCTATACTCAGGGAATAATTTGTCATAAGAGATCATCATGGCATCCCGAGTAGTTTTAGCAATGATACTGGCAGCGCTGATCTCAGGTACCAGGTCATCCCCACCGATAATGCACTCCTGGTCCATTTTTAGACCAGGGATCTTATGATTTCCATCGACCTGGACTTGACTGAAATCAGCATCCAAGTTTGAGATAGCCTGTCGCATGGCTTCAAAAGTTGCCTGGAGGATATTGTTTCTATCAATATCCTGCTCATGAACGATTCCTACTCCAATGGCCAGAGCCTTTGATCTGATCTCCCTGGCGAGGACTCCGCGACGCTTTTCACTTAGTTTTTTAGAATCTCTTAATCCTTCTGGAATATCATTAGGATTTAGGATAACTGCAGATGCCACTACAGGACCTGCTAGAGGCCCCCGGCCTGCTTCGTCTACACCTGCTATGACTTTGTGATTCAACTCTCTTTAGCTTTCATTTGCGCCCAATATAGATGGTGTTGGGATGTATAGAAGCATAAGTAACCCAGGATAATGGAGAAGATAGAAATGTAAGAGATTGTGAGAGCCTCAGCCTTTGGAATGGATAAAAAAAGCGCCAAGATGAATTGGCGCTTATAAGGAGGTTTCGATGTAAAGCTTTAAGCAGTTACTGGTGGTACTCCCAGAACATCCTGGAATGCTTGTACAAACTGTTCTTTGGGAAGTGCGCCTGCAGCCATCTGTGGTTTGTCGCCAACTGGTACGAAGAGCAGTGATGGAATACTGCGAATACCGAAGACACCAGCAAGCTCTTGCTCAGTCTCTGTATCAACCTTATAAACCTTCACTTTGCCTTCATATTCATTTGAAAGCTCTTCAAGCACTGGAGCTACGGCCTTACAAGGTCCACACCATTCTGCCCAGAAGTCAATAATTGCAGGGGTATCACCCTTGTATTTCCACTCTTTTTCATTCTCATAATCAAAGATCTTATCAAGGAAATCTTGCTTTGTCAAATTTTCAGTCATTTTTTTCTCCCATTCGTGATACCAGCACCAGTATCAAGTTAAATATATTTCGTTGTCAAATTCTTTCGCTCACAGGTCTTTGAGGCAGGGATGGGAAGTTGGTTACAAATTGTTTTCTGGGTTGAATTCGGATCAGAAAGAGGATTGTGTTGGGACGTTTCATGAAACGTCCTTACTAGCTCAGGATTATCGGAGCTTACTCTTGAGGTATTGTTCATCAGAGATGCAGTTGATCCCTGCTGCTTTTAGGGCTTGGGTGAAGATCCCATCCCCATCAATCAAGGTTTTTGAAAACGAACCATCGTAGATTTTGCCACAACCACAGGCGGGACTCCGACTTTTAAGGATTGCCTGATTTACAAGAGCAGCAACGGATTTTTCGGTGCAGACTGAAGCCCCCTTTTGAAAGGCATCGCTTACATCCTCCCCATTTTCTTTAAACACGCCACTCCCCCGAATTTCAGCAGGTGGTCTGGGAATAGGTAAGCCTCCCTCGACTTCAGGACAGAGAGGTATAAGGGTTATATCTTTTAGAAGCTCTAGCAATTCAGAATTATGCTTTCCCTGGCCATCAAAACGACAGGCTTCCCCCATGAGACAGGCAGAAATAAGTACTGGATTGGAGGATATTTTAAGATTCATGATTGATAGAGCCTATAAATATTGGGCATAACTTAAGTAGGTGGTCAGAAGTTGAATTTAATACAGATATGTGTCAAATGGACCCTTTTCTACGCCTGGATAAGGACAGTCTGAAATATCCCAAGGTGCCCACATAAATAGCACCCAACAGTAACCAACACTTGCCAACAGTGCACTTAGTCATTTCTACTGAGGATAGGAAATCACGCTTCAATTGGAAGAATTCACCCCATTCGCCTCCCTCCGTAAGGTAATTAGGTTTATTGTATAATACCTGATCTTGCAGGTCCATGGCATTCAAGGGACAGGCCAAAGCAATTAATATTGCCAACAGTCCAAGATGAATGTGGGAAGTGATAGCCATTTAATCCTCCTTATTTACGCTACTTTTGATCGTATCGAATAGATAAGAGTTAGAACTCAAGCAAATCGAATGAGGGGATCGATCATGGTCAAAGATACAGCATTTATTGTCATTTAGCAATTATTACAGCTTTTGACAATAATGAATTGCGGCTTGATTTAAATTAAGTTTTTTGGAGCTGGATAATCGGGAACGTCTAGCTTAGTCCCAGAATTTGTATTTATGGAGCTTCTCGGTGGTGTCATCTATGATATAGAAGATTTGATTATCCTCATCAAATACCAAGCCTTCAGGTTGAACCATATCGATGGCATAGACTTCCAGAAAACTACCATCCAGGTTTACCAGGTAAACATTGGAGGCTTCATCACTGAGTATCCAGAGTTTGTCCTGGGAAGAAATGTAAAAGATACTGGAGAAATCCGGTGCAAAGGCAATTTGTTGCAGGGACTGAGAAAGTGACAATTCATCAAGAACGATTAAAGCCCCAAAATCTTTTTCCTTTACCATATATATCTTAGAGTGGACTGCGTCCATTGCAATCCCCTCCAGGCCTCCCCCATCACTTACACCCGAAATGTTTTGATACCCAAGTGCTCGACCATCTAGTTCTAAATGAATGAGTTGACCTAGATTTTCATCTACCATCCACAGCGTGGAGTCTCTGGAGTCAAAACTTATACCTTCCAGATCATTGCCGCTGTAGTTCAGTGATCGCATCAGGTTGCCAAGGGTATCTAATTCAAATATGCGGCCACCTGGTTTGTCACTAACAGTCCAGAGGGTGCTCATATCGTTTCCAAAGCTTAAGCCTGATGGCGAATCTACGCGAACACTATAGATTGCCATCAATTCTAGCGAATTTAATACCTTGATATCGCGAGTATCTTTTTCTGATCCAGAACTCCCTGTAATGGTCAGTGTCACTGAATAATTCCCTGGTGAATCATAGACATGGACGACTTCAATTCCAGTACCAGATGTACTATCTCCGAAATCAAAAGTAAATTCATAATCACTGGCAGCTTCCCCTGATTTTAAATCCGCACTAAACTCAATGGGGTACCCTCTGAGATATCTAGAATGCTCTGTGATTATTTTTGCCAGGGGTATGTCTTCTGATCCACCGCAGCTATAAAAGATTCCTGAGAGGACAAATGGTAGAATTAGCTGGAACGATATTTTTTGAATCAAAAGCAATGGTCTCTCATATTTGTTATTCTAAAATGTCATTTAGATCATAGGTCAGGATTCGTGAATTCCACTGATCTACTACAGCTAGAATTTTTTCTCCAGTTAGCAAAGTCATGGTACTTATGCCGTCAGGAGAGGCCAATTCATTTTTATGCCAATCATTCAGCAGATGTACTTGAGCGCCACCTGCCATGATGTTTTGCTCATTATAATTCACACCATCGATAACGCAATCTGATTCATCATCACAATAATAAGGCGCACGGGTTCCAAAATGGGCAACCCTTTCCCCGGAATCGATGTTATAGCAGTCTACTCGGCCGGCTTTTTCATCCACAGCAAAAATATAGTCACCATATACACTCAGACCCTCAATGGAGTCGTCACTATATCCTGAAGTAATGTTGCCATCGGTCATAGCCACACCGATGAGGCGGTTTTTAAACGCGCCCGTATTCAGATCAAACACACCAATGTATCTATATTTCTCTGAATTCCCGAATTGGTTCTTTTGGGGTTTCTCTTCAGCAACAAAGAGCAATCCTCTTTCCTCTGAGATAGCCATCCCCTCACTCTTGCGCATGATCGTGGTTACTTCCTGGGTTGCAGCGAAATCTTTGTCATACACATAGCTGGTTACACCATTGGTCACAATTTGCTTGAATTTTCTAAATCCAAAATTGTAGACGCCATCAATGCGGAAAATCGTTTTGTCCATATCGGCAACAAATATGTCACCACTTTGGGAGACAATGATTCCCTGGGGTTTAATGAGGAGACCATCATTTTCATCCAGATAGTATTCATCTGGAGTAACCTTTCCCTGATATCCTATTAATTGGTTCAATGTCATATCAGGATTAAATCTGGCAACTGAGCCAACGCCCTCAAGGGTTATGTATATAAAACCTGCTGCATCGCTGCTTATGCCAGTGGGCACAAGGTCAGCGCTTTCCATACCAAGTCTTTCAGCATTAATGGTTATCTGAAGGGCTCCATCTCGGGAAAATACCTGGATTCGATTATTGTCAACATCTGTAATCACGAGATTGCCATTGGGTAGAATTTCAACATCATCTGGTTGAGCCAGCTGGTCATCAGCCGAACCATATCCGTTTTGGGGATTTGGATAAATATTTAGTGGTGAGATGGTCGCTTTTTCTGGAACCGGGGTTTCACCTTTGAATGCACAAGCCACAAATATGATGGAGCTTAAAACAAAGATGAGCAAACGAAGAGAGATTACTTTTGGCATCCTAATACCCTTTTAAGCCATTGACAGTTAATACTTGTTTAAATCGAAATGGACTCATTGCTTAAAACAAACCAGCCTGGCATAACCAGGCTGGTTTTTCAATCTATAAATCAGTGTAAGGTTCTACTCGCGTGCCCAAGCAGCTGAGAACATGGTTACACTACCTTCACGCTCGTTGGCGCTGAAAACGATACCGTTGGTTGGATGTGCACCCAAACCTTCAGAACCGATATCACTTGAACCTTCAGGTGCATTATCAGCTTCCCAACCAATTCCAGCTTCTGATATAGAATCAAAAGTGATATTGGCAGGATCAGTGACATCATAAACGATCACAGCGTGTGATTCCTGAAGGGCCATGAGAGCATAGACATGACCATCTTTCTCTACAACAGAGGCTTCTTCGGGTTCTGTACGCTTAGTGGATTTGCGACCATCAACTTTCCAGCCGTCTGGAAGATCATTTTCAACAGTTACAGGATCAGTTGCTACACCAGTAGCAAGATCAAGAATCTGGAAAGATCCATTTCTTTCATTTGAGATCAGTGCATGATCACCACTTGGATAGATATATAGTCCATCTGGTTCTGCTTCATTGTCACCGGCGTCTGGTTGCAGGTCAACAATAGTCACCTCTGAGGCATCCAGTGGAGCATCATTGGCATTGAAGATCAGAATCTGACTGGTTTCCTGAACAGAAACAACAACGGTACCATCAGCTGAAGTTTCACAATGCTCTGGCTCAGAATCGACATCATGATTCACTAGATAATCCTGAACGAGTGAAGCGTTGGCAATACCATTTTCTAAAGAAATGATAGAAACACTGCCACCATGGCGGGTATCTGGTTTACAGGTACGATCTTCACGATCATCTTCACAGGCGACGATCAGGAATTTACCATCCTTGGTAAAGGCACATCCATCAGGATTGTAACCGATATCTGGAACAGTAACAACTGAAGTCGGATCTGAGAGCTTGACCAACTTAATTGATCCACGACCACAATCTGCTTCAGCAACACAAACAGCGATATAATTCTCGCCACCAATAAGTGGAGATACATCGATAGATGTGAACTCTGCTGTGGCAGAGCCTGTCTCTAGAACTGCAAGCTCAGTGATAGCAAATGAACTGGCGGTATAGTTGATACCAAACAGTTGGTTTGTACCTGATGCTACAAAAACAGCCAGATCATCTGATCCTGGAACCATTCTAATAATCTCAGGGTTAGCATCTTGGGCTGTTGCAACAGACATGACAGTTTCAATGCTGAAAGAATCAAAGGTTGGAACTTCATCAACCGCGTCATCTTCACAGCTCCAGAATGCTGCCATTAGCACCATAAGTAATACGGTAGCTTTTTTCATTTTACGTCCTCCTTTTAAGGATTTGTGGTTTATCATTCTATTATCTCTGTTATCGTTTGCTAGAATCTGAAATTAATCTGCATCAAACTCTGATCATCATCAACGCTGGTTTGTTCATCTGAACCAGTCGTTTCGTCAAGAATATAATGTTCAAATTTAAGAGTCAAATTATCATTTATCTCCAACATGGCTGAAAGCGTTGTCATTTGTCTATCCCATGACATTGCCTCGCTGAGATACGCCCACTTCAATTCTTCACCAGCAGCGTTCTCTTTTGACTTGAGGTTTAGAAAGCCCTGGCGTCCAAGAAATGTAATACCTTTAGCATTTAAAAATGATGGTGCCTTCATGGAATATGATGCTTCACCATAGGCGCTTTCACGTGTCAATAAACCATCTTGAGCTTGAATATATTCACCGACTACATTCAATCCAGCAATTTTATATCCTGCTCTTCCACCCATCCAATAGTGTGTTCTGTCAGTTTCATCACCCATGTTTGAATATGGAGCGAGGGATTGTTTTAGACTGGCTTTCCAATCCCAATCATCAATGAGTTCACCCATGAAGTACCAGCCTAGCAATGAAACGCCAGCAATATCTACACCGGCTTTCACACCATATTCAAAGGTCTGACCATTTTTTGGCTCATAGTCATCATAGACCATCATTTTGAATGATTTATCTTCAGCAGCATCGTCAGTACCCAGAGGACGCTTCATGGCAAATGACAATCCACCAATAAGTCTACCATTTTCACCTAATTTGATCTTGGTCTCACCGTTGATATGAGCTTCGCGACCCTTCCAGAAAGCAGTACCAGCAAGTGGATAGCCTTCTGATTGTCTTTTTCTAGACACAAAGGGGCGATTCTTTCCCATTTCAAATTTGGTGTTAATACTTGGAACGTTCAAACGGGCATATTGTTTATCTACATAAGCACTCTCATCATCAAAACGGAACTCGATTTGATAATATAGATTTTCGCTATAGTTGACGCGGGCTGAAAGGACAGCCATATCAATACGCATGTGGGGACTACGGTTTCTGACCTTCTGATAAGTAAGGTCCTGGTTGTCAAAGCCACCAGCTCCCTCAACATCGATAAACTCAAGTTCAACTTCACCGCCAAGGACAACATCCAATCCACTGTCGGTACTCACGGTGATACCCTGTCCAAACATCAGCAGGGGCAATAGGGATAGAACTCCCAGCGTAATTTTAGTTAATTTCATTTTGTTTCCTTTATTTCAGCATTTTTTTCGTCGTAACGTACTTTTTCATTTTTCCACAATGTCAGAGGCACTAGCACAGCTATAACTGCTGCTCCGATCCAGAATGCAAAAGCAGCATCAAAATTATAGCTTGTGACTCCATCGGTAACTGTTTTGCCACCATCAATAAGCATTCCACTGATCCAATCCTGGGTAGCTGCACCAATATAGCTAAATATTCCAATGATTCCTTTTACAGAGCCAGCAGCTTTAATTGGTAGCAAATCCACAGCCCATAGACCACCTATGTACACAACCATAGTGCCGAGGGCAAACTCAAAGATTCCAAAAGCGGCAATACTGATGGCCTTGCTATTGGAAGGCGCGAAGTAGATCAGGAAGAGACTGCCAAGCAGGATAAGTGACATAATTAATGCAGGTCGGCTTCTACGAGAGTCAAAGAGAAGTGGACCCCATCCCTTGGACAGTTTTTCATGATTCTTAGGTGTGAAA